>JADFXG010000020.1 GCA_015233895.1 Nitrospirota bacterium
AAAAGAGATAATAGTGAAAATGAAAAAGCTGCAATTCATATCGCTAAAACAAAATCCAGTGACCCTTATGACCTTGATTTTAGCTCAGCCATAGACCCAATTAAAATCCTCGTTATAAATTCCAGAGCCAGTTCCCTTAAGTTTTCCTTGTTTGACACACGCTACTCAGTTGCCGCTATGGATGGAATAGTGGATAAAATCGGCTCATTATTTTCTTATTACAAGGGGTCAGGGGCAAAGGGTGATTTTAAGGGAAACGTATTAGTTGGCAGTATAGAGGAGGCAATAAAACTTGTGGTTAAGCTGCTTACCGATGCTAAGGGAGGCGTCATCAGCACAATTGATGAAATAACAGCAGTCGGACACAGGGTGGTTCATGGCGGCAACAAGTTTTCTAATTCAGTTGTAATAAATAATAGCGTGATAGAGAACATAAAGGAATTTAACGTCTTTGCTCCCTTTCATAACCCCTACAACATCGAGGGGATAGAGTGTCTCATGAGGCTCCTTCCCAATGCTTCTCACATAGCAGTATTTGACACCGCCTTTCATAAGGGAATGCCAGATCATGCCCACAAATATGCCCTGACACCCAGTTTAAATAACAATGAAATCATAAGACGATACGGTTTTCACGGGATTAACCACCACTTCGTAACGCTAAAGGCTGCCGAGTATCTGAAAAAAACAACCGGACAGCTCAAGATAATTTCCTGCCATCTTGGGCACGGCTCCTCGGTAACGGCAATAGACCACGGCAGAAGCATTGACACCAGCATGGGACTGACCCCCCTTGAGGGTCTTGTCATGGGGTCAAGGAGCGGAGATGTTGACCCGGGACTTTTCCTGTACCTTATGACGTTAGGCTACACGGCAGATGAATTAAACAATATGTTAAACGAGCAAAGCGGCATAAAGGGTGTCAGTGAGATTAGCAGCTACATGGAGGAGGTGCTTACAGCAGCGGAGGATGGAAATAAAAAAGCTGAAAAAGCCGTCAGAATGTTCTGCTACAGGGTGAAAAAGTATATAGGAGCGTATATAGCAGCTCTGGGCGGGTTGGACGTTTTAATATTTACGGGCGGTATAGGCAGTAATTCCACAGAGGTGCGGGCAAGAATATGTCAGGGGCTTGACCCTTTTGGCATTACTATTGACGATGACGCAAACAGGCAGGTAAGACCCTTTTTAAGACAGGTCGAGGAAATATCAGAGGCAAATTCTAAAGTCAAAACCCTTGTAATTCAACCCGATGAAAAACGTATGATAGCCCGTGAGACCCTTCACGCTCTGGGCAGACATACCACAGTAAGCCGAAGGGAACAGGAGTACAAGCAGACGCCGATTCCTGTAAACGTATCGGCACACCACGTGCATGTTACAGAGGAGGCATTTAGGGTACTCTTTGGTGAGGGCAGGCAGTTGACCCCTAAAGCGTCGCTTAGCCAACCCGGGCAATTTGCGGCAGCAGAGACAGTAAATCTGATCGGCCCAAAGGGCAGAGTGGAAAAAGTGCGCATACTGGGTCCTTACAGAAAAGACAGCCAGGTGGAAATATCCCGCACTGAAGAGTTTAAACTTGGAATAGATGCACCTGTCAGAGACTCGGGCGATATAGAGGGCACGCCGGGAATTACGCTAGAGGGCGATTTTGGGCAGTTAAAACTGGACAAAGGAGTGATTTGCGCACGGCGCCACGTTCACATGTCCCCCGAGGATGCCCTCAGATTTGGCCTCAGAGACAGAGACGTTGTGCTTGTTAAAATAAAGAGCAAACGGGAACTGACTTTTGGCGACGTTTTGGTCAGAGTACATCCTGATTTCAGACTTGATATGCACATAGATACTGATGAGGGAAACGCTGTTGAACACACGCCGGGAATGGTTGGTTACATAGAGGGTATTCAACACAGAGCATATATGTAAAGTAACCTAATCTGTGCTTAAAATACTCTTTTTTTGAATATTGCTGCGATTTTATGTTACAATCAACAAATCACCTCTTAATTCAACAGGGTGGGTTTTTGCACAGATATGAGATGGTTACGGCACTAACCGCATGGAGGTATTATGTATAAAGTGCTTTTGATAGAGGACGATGATACGGCCAGAAAGCAGTTGGCGAAGTACGTTCAGAAGGAGCGTTTTGAGGTAATACAGGCTGAAAACGGGCGTGTAGGTATTGAGCTTTTTAAAACAGAAAATCCACATATAGTGTTGACCGATCTTAAGATGCCGGACGTTGACGGCATGGAGGTTGTTCACACAGTTAAACGGCTCTCTCCGGAGACTGAGATAATTGTGTTTACCGGTTATGGAGAGGTTGAAACTGCCATATCTGCCATTCGTGAAGGAGTGCTGGACTACCTGAAAAAGCCGATAGACCTTGACGCGCTGAGTATGGCTCTGGGACGCGCTGAGGAAAAAATCGGGATGAGACATTCAGAGCATCTGTATCCTCATATTCTTTTGGCTGAGGATGAGGAAATACCCCGCATACGCCTTAAGAGAGTGTTAGAAAAAGAACACTGGAAAGTTTTAGATGTCTCAGACGGTGAAGCGGCTGTTAATACATTCATAAGTACAAAGATGGATATTGTTCTTTTAGATGTCAAAATGCCTAAATTGGACGGACTTCAGGCTCTTCATCAGATGCGGGCCATAAACGATGATTTTGAGGCTATAGTTTTTACCGGTTACAGTGATGAACAAAGCGCTATTCATGCTATGCGCGGCGGGGCGGTGAGTTTCTTAAGAAAACCTGTGGATCTTGACCAACTGATAGCTACAATAGAAAAGGCACTGGAAAAGCTCTACAGAGACAGAGCGTTAAGGTATCGCACACGTGAACTTGAACTGGCTAAGCAGATACTTGCCCAGGTTACTGACGAGGAGGAGGTAATACTCAATATTCACAAAAGTGTTGTGGAACAATCACTGACTTTTGCCCAAAAACTAATGGATTCCATTCCCACACCGGTTGTTGTAATAAAAAAAGACCTCACATTAACCTACATGAATAAGTGTATGCTTGAAGCATTAGATTTCACACCTAAAAGTATTGACGAGAAACTGCTTGAAAATCTAAAAAAAATTGGAATTAAAGATCTCTCCATCGAACAGATAACCAATTCAATAGACATACTTTTTTCAGTGCCTGGAAAATTAGAAACGATAAAAACAGGCACTCACTCCTTAATCACCCTGACCTTAATTACAGTGGTTGGCGATGTTAAGGAACATTATGTTTTGATAGCACTGCGCGGCGAAAGGTCGGCTTAGGAGCTGAAACATGGAATCTGGCTCAAAAATCGTTCTTATCGTTGATGACGATAAGATGACATCATCTCTTCTGGAAAAAGAACTGTTAAGAGGGTTTTTTACTGTATTTACTGCACCTGACGGCAAAAGCGCACTTGAGAAAATAGAAACAACTAATGCCTGCATTCTTCTTATAGATGTTAACCTTCCCGACATAAACGGGATAGAATTAATTAAAAAAGTCAAAGCAAAGAAACCGGAGTGCGAGATAATAATAATTACCGGCTATGGGACCCAGGACATAGCAATTCAGTCGCTAAAGCACGGAGCCTTAGACTACATAGAAAAACCTATAAACATAGAGGAGCTTTTTGCGGCCCTTGGCAGAGCACAGGAAAAACTAACTGAAAGAAGCTCCTTCTTTACCAAAAACACTCTTCTCATAATTGATGACGATGAGGTGGTTATAACGCGGCTGAAGAGATTTTTTGAGGCCGAAGGCTACGAGGTGTTTACCGCTGCAAGCGGACTCAAAGGGTTAGAGATTATTGAATTCAGCAAGATTGACGTTGTCATTTCAGACATAAACATGAGCGACATGGACGGCATAGAGGTGATTACTGCGGCTAAGAAATATTATCAGGATATAGAGTGTATCATGGTAACCGGAGCTAATGATGATGAACATGCTATCAGATCCCTTCGTGCCGGAGCCATAGATTATTTAAATAAACCTGTTAACCTTGATGAGCTGCTGTTTTCAGTAAAAAGGGCAATAGAAAGGATAAATCTCAACAGAACCCGCCTCTATAGAAGCCGTGAACTTAAGATATCCTCTGAAATCATCTCCAAGATGAACGAAGAACTTGAAAGAAGAATACAGGAAAGATCAAGTGAACTAAGCAAAATGCAGGTGCAACTTTTTCAGACGTCAAAACTTGCAACACTTGGTGAGATGTCTGCCGGCCTGGCGCACGAAATAAATCAACCACTAGGCGGCATAGCTCTTGTTGCCAAGAGTTTTCGCAAACTCCTGGAACACGGCGGATTAACAGAGGCTGAAATTGTCTCCGGCCTTGATGACATAGAGTCATCTGTCAAGCGGATGACTAAGATAATTCAACACATCAGGACTTTTGCCAGACAGGACACCTTAAAGTTTATAAGAGTTGATGTTATTGACACAATAGAGGCGGCATTTAGCCTTCTGGATGAGCAGTTACGGCTTCATGAGATAGCGGTCATAAAGGACTTTGAGCCATCCACTCCATCAATTATCGGAGAGCCTTATCAACTTGAGCAGGTGTGGATAAATCTTATCACTAACGCACGGGATGCTATGGATGAAAAAGATAAGCAGATATATGATGCAAGGATTAGATCATGTGTTTACAATAAGTGTCTGAAGGTTACTGTAAAATATGATATTGATGCAGACTCTGTTGTTGTAATAGTTGCCGATAACGGGATGGGGATGTCACAAAAGGTCAGGGAGCGGGTGCTGGAACCTTTTTTTACAACAAAAGAAGTTGGGCAGGCAACTGGTTTGGGGCTTTCGATAAGTTATGGTATTATAAATAATCATAAAGGTAGAATTGAAATTGAAAGTATGGAAAATGATCATACGACAATAAAAGTAATATTACCGACGTGGGATTCTCATCGTTACGAAACGGAGGAGACCCCCGGTAAGCACGATGCAGTGATAGCAGCAAACAGCGAAAGAGTGTCTTAGGAGATATATGGCAAAATTGTTAGTTATAGACGATGAGGTAATCATCCGGGAAAGGTTAAAGAAACTGCTCTTGTTGGATAAATACGAGGTTTATTCAGCGGAAAATGGTATTGAAGGCCTCAAAATGGTTGAAACACACCTGCCTGACATAATCATAGCCGATATTAAAATGCCAAAGATAAGCGGTATAGATGTTTTAAAAGAGGTCAAAACAAGAAACAACTTGATCGAGGTAATTATGATAACCGGCCACGGAGGCTGCGAAACGGCCATAGAGGCAATGAAACAAGGCGCCTTTGGATATATACAAAAACCAATAGAGTATGACGAGCTACATATAGAGATTGAAAAGGCGTTAGAAAAACAGCAAATGAAAATGAAAATTGACTCATACGTCAAAGAACTTGAATACAGAGTCAATGAGTGGGAAATTACTTTTAACAGTGTCAGCGATATGCTTTCTATCCACGATAAAGACTATAAAATTGTCAAGTGTAACAAGGCATTTATTGAAACTTTTAAATTTAACCCGGATACCAGCAACAACAAACTCTGTTATGAGATTTTCAGCTGTCTGAATGAAAGAGATTGCTGTAATGCTAAAACCTGTAGTATAAGTAAAAGCTCTTGCACTACGGAGATGTATTATCCGGAACTCGATTTATATTTTGACGTAATCGCATCCCCGATTTTTGGAGGTGATGGAGAGTTTAATGGCACCATTCATAGATTTAAGGATATTACTCAGAGAAAGCTCCATGAGGAAAAAATAAAGGCGTCGCTTCAGGAAAAAACCCTTCTTTTGCGTGAAATCCACCACAGAGTTAAAAACAACATGGAAATAATCTCAAGCCTGATAGAGCTTCAAATCGAGGACTCCAGTGATAAACAACTTATTGGCATGTACAATGAGATGAAAAACCGGATACGGTCAATGTCTCTTATACATAAGATGCTGTATCAAAGTGAAAATCTCTCTGAAGTTAATTTTAATGATTACACCAAAAACCTTACGGCTGATCTCATTAACTCCTATTGCATAGATCCTTCAATGATAACAGTTAACATAAACATTGACGATGTGCTGATAAATATGGACACTGCCATGCCATGCTGCTTGATAATAAACGAACTAGTGACAAATTCTCTGAAATATGCCTTCACGGAGACTAAAACCGGCACACTTGAAATTTCCATGCAGAACGTTGGTGACAATATGTATGAATTAATTGTGCGTGATGATGGAAAAGGCATACCGGAGGGTTTTGATATAAACAAGACGTCTTCTCTTGGTTTAAAACTGATTAGAACACTTGCGGAGTATCAGCTTGGCGGCAAGATTGAAATGAACACGAGTGGCGGCACTGAGTTTAAACTCAGGTTTAAGGAACTACAATATAAGAAACGAGTATGAAAAGGACTAAGAGGCAGACATGAAAGACGCCAGAGTTTTAATAGTAGAGGATGAGGGTATAATAGCGATGAACTTGAAGCGGAAGCTGGAAAAGTTTGGGGCTATTGTCACATCGGTAGTGCCATCGTCAGAGGAGGCCATATCAAAGGCTGAAACAGACAAACCCGACATAATTTTGATGGATATTGTAATACAGGGCGATATGGATGGAATTGATACAGCGGCAGAGATAACTAAACACGCTGATATCCCAATTATATTTATGACGGCCTATGCCGACGAAAAACTTTTGGAAAGAGCAAAAATAACAGAACCATATGGATACATCATTAAACCATCCAACGATAAAGAGATTCAGATAACTTTAAAGATGGCTCTTTATAAACACAAAATGGAAAAATACCGTAAATCGGCTGAATATAAAGATATGCTGCTAAAGGAAATCCACCACAGGGTCAAAAATAATTTTCAAATAGTTACCAGCCTCCTTAGTCTGCAATCAGAGAGTATAACCGATGAAACCCTCCGGAATGTCTTTATTGACAGCTATAACCGAATACGTACAATGTCAATGATTCATACAAAACTGTATAAATCGGCAGATTTATCAACTTTTGATTTTGCCGAGTATGTCCAGGAACTTTGCGCCGAGCTTGTAAACTCTTATGAAATACATTCAAACACTCCGGTTATCAAACTGGATGTTAACGTCAAAAACGTTGACATCAGTATTGCAATCCCATGCGGGCTGATTATTAATGAGCTTATCTCAAACTCCATGAAGTACGCCTTCACAGGCGGTACGCAGGGCACGGTATTTGTTGGCTTTAATGAAGATGGCAACGGTAACTACGTTTTAATCACAGGGGATAACGGAGTTGGGATTCCTGAGGGCTTTGACTTAAGCAAAGCACGTTCACTTGGTATGCAGCTGGTGCACGATTTGGTAAAGAGAAAACTTAAAGGCACAATAGAGATAGACACAACAAGTGGCACGACATATCGGATGGTTTTTAAAAAAACTGTGATTGAGAGTGCTTAAAGTGTTAAACGGACTCAGGGGATAATTCAAACATGGCGATTTTTAAAAAGAAGCAAACCAACGGCTTTATAAGCCGGGTTTCACTCACTGTAAAAGTAGCTGTTGTTACGATAGTCATAGGGATTACTCTTAGTGCCGTGTTGGACTATTTTCACAGAAAAGCGTTAAAGGAAACATTTAACACACAACTGCTAAGTATGCTGGAGACTCAGGCAAAAGAAGACAGAAGACAATTCGATGCACTTTTTTTCGGTTATCACCGCAGCGTTAAAGCATTGGCAAACCAATTCTTATTAATCAAATATATTGAAAAAGCATCATGGAATGGTGACACTCAGACAAAATCATATCAACAAGAAATCCCACCATGGCTTCCTAAGGTGTCTGTTTTGAAATACTATCCTGAGATTGAATATGCCTTGCTTTTTGATACTCACAAAAAAATCAGAGAAGTTTACACTGAGTTTTCCGACCCTTTCCCTGCTTCACTTACCTCGTTAAGTGATTTTATAATTGAAACGGCAATAGAAAATTCCTTTATAACACACCTTGACGTTGACTACGTCATTGCCTCAGCAATTGTAAAAAACGAAAATGGCGAAAAAATTGCTACTCTTGTACTTGCCCACAGATTAAATAACGATTTTTTACAGGATGCTATGGGGCCCAATAAAGGAATAGTAGCACTTTACAGTGATAATGAAAATGCAGTTATGGCTACAAATATGCCTGAGCTAATATCCACTGGTAAAACTCTTACAGACCTGAAAGCAGAGTATATGCTTACGGGGAAATCTTTTTTGGATTATGGTGAAAGCGAAAATAAGTACGCATTTCTCTCACTTATATCAAAGAGCACGTTTGACGGGCTAAGCGTCAATATTCTCTCCCGCAGCGTTAAGTATAACGTTACTACTGCGTTTACCCTTATTCTGTCATTTATCGTTATCATGCTCTACATCATGCGGAAAGTAAGGAGATTAGACGACTATATAGCGGATGTTTCAAAGAATCAGTTAGGGATAGACTGTCCGACGTTAATTAAAAGCAAGAACAGATTTATTAGAAGCGACCAAATTATAGCGCTTGAATACAGGTTTCACAGTCTCTTTGACAAGATAGTGGAGGCAAAAAAACTACTTGAAAAAAGAGCAGCAGACCTTGAACATATCAATAATGAACTAAAGGAGGCTACGGCTCAATTGGTTCAAACCGCTAAACTCTCGGCCCTGGGAGAGCTTACTGCCGGTGTTGCCCATGAACTTAACCAGCCGCTAAACGGCATAAAGATAATATGCCAGTCAATTATGAAAGATATACAAAAAGGCAGACACGACACTGAAGAGCTTGGCACAGATCTATCCGACATAGTGGAGCAGGTGGATAAAATGGCTGCAATTATAGACCACATGCGTATATTTACAAGGCGATCGGATACTATGGTCGTTGAGCCTGTAAATATTAATGTTTTAATTGAAGGGTCATTCAAACTATTAAACCAGCAGTTACGGTCTAATAATATAATATTGAAGACAGACTTTACGCCGGAGTTGCCGCAAATAAAAGGCGACCATATCAGGCTTGAGCAGGTTATAATTAATTTAACCTCTAATGCAAGAAATGCGCTAAAAGCCGGCACGAAAGCAGAAAAACGGCTTGAAATAAAAACATACCTCTCTAATAACTTTAAACTGCCCTCAAGCTCAGATTCCGTAGTTATCGAGATAGTGGACAATGGCCACGGAATTCCACAGGCGATTAAAGACAAAATATTTCAACCTTTTTTTACCACTAATGAGCCTGGAAAAGGCACAGGGCTGGGACTTTCCGTATCAAGAAAGATAATAGAAGAGCATGGCGGCTTGTTATTGGTTGAGAGTGAGGATGGTGCCGGAACAACATTTAAGATAGTGCTGCCAATTCAACCATAGCAGTGTGCACACAAAACGGAGGTTTTATTATGTATAAGGTATTGTTAATAGAGGACGATGAAACGGCCAGAAAACAACTGGCAAAATATGTCCAAAAGGAGCGGTTTCAGGTAATACCGGCTGAAAATGGGCGTGTTGGGATAGAGCTTTTTAAGTCAGAACAACCGCAAATAGTGTTGACTGATCTAAAGATGCCTGACATAGACGGCATGGAGGTTATTCACACGGTAAAACGGATGTCCCCTGAGACAGAGATAATAGTGTTTACTGGCTACGGAGAGGTGGATACCGCCATAGCGGCTATTCGTGAGGGAGTGCTGGATTACCTGAAAAAACCGATAGACCTTGATGTCCTGAGTTTGGCTTTGGGGCGGGCAAAAGAGAAAATCAATATGAGGCAAGCCGAAAGCCTCGTTCCTCACATTCTGTTGGCCGAGGATGAGGAAATTCCACGTACACGCCTGAAAAGGGTATTAGAAAAAGAGATGTGGAAAGTTTTCGATGTTACAAACGGTGAGGATGCAGTCGGGCTTTTTGCCCATACAAAGATAGATGTTGTGCTTCTGGATATTAAAATGCCTAAAATTGACGGGCTTGAAGCTTTACACAAGATGCGGGCAATAAACGACGACTTTGAGGCTATAATTTTGACCGGATACGGGGATGAACAGAGCGCCATACAGGCAATGCGTGACGGGGCGCTGAGTTTTCTCAGAAAGCCTGTGGATCTTGACCAACTGATACTGTTAATAGAAAAGGCGTTGGAAAAACTGAGCGGTGACAGAGCATTAAAATATCGCACCCGTGAACTTGAACTGGCAAGGCAGATTATCGCCCAGATTACCGAGGAGGAGGATGTAATAATCAATATCCACAAGACCATTGTGGAACAGGCGATGAATTTTGCCCAAAGATTATTGGATTCTATTCCTATGTCAATTATAGTAATCAGAAGAGACCTTTCGTTAATCTACATAAACAAATCAATGCTTGACATGATAGATTACTCTCCTGAAAGAATTGATGAAAAGTTTCTTGAGGTTATGAAAAAAATCGGGATAAAAGAAGTTTCGATTAAACAGATAACTGACTCTGTGGAAATTCTTTTTAACGCACATGGGCGGGTGGAAACTATAAGAACAGGTACTTACTCATTTATTACCCTGACTTTGATTACGATAGTGGGCGAGGTTAAGGAAAATTACGTTTTGATGGCAGTGCGCGGTGAAAGGCTGTCTTTAAGCAGTTAGTTTCGATAAGATTTTTTTAACGGTGCTTAACCAAGTAGAGACCGTTGCAAAATTCGATATTTTGAATTTTCACAATAAAAAAACTTTTATAGCAATATGCATAATTACGTTCATTATTTTTAAAGGCTGAGATTGCCACGTCGCTATCGCTCCTCGCAATGACGAATAAAAAACACTGTAAACACTACTATTTATCGTCATTGCGAGCCCCCGCAGGGGGCGTGGCAATCTCATCCTTTTAAATAATCAATATGAATATCTTTTTGAATTTTGGTATATTTACAATTGTGTTTTTTTTAGAGTTTTGGCTGAAAAATGTTTTTTGCAACGGTCTCAAGTAGTAATCAGAAGTGTCCCCTAAAGGGGAGCCCCCTTTGGCGGTAAGAAGAAAGCGACGCCTCCCATAACAGGCAATTTAATTCTGCTTGAAAATAAGGAAACTGCCGCCCCCTTGGGATAGGGCGGCAGTTTTTAGGGGAGGAACGAGGCGCTTATAGATTATGGTAACATACGTAACCACTTTTGTCAAGTAAAATTTTTTAAAAATCAAAAAATTTTTTAAAAATAATTATATTTTCAATACCTGACTTAAAATTACGTTCTATATTCAGCATTTATCTTTATATACTCTTCAGTTAGATCGCAGGTGCGTATTTTTGCAGAGTTTTCGCCCATATTCAAATTTACACTTAGCAGGATTTCCTTTTCCTTTAGCACTTCTGTGGCTGCAGTGTCATTATTAGTGGAGAGCCCCTTACGGACAACTTTGACCTTGTTGAAATATATATCCACCTTATAGGGATCAAACTGCACATTAGAGGCACCCATAGCGGCCATAATGCGTCCCCAGTTGGCATCCTGCCCGTATATTGCGGTTTTAACAAGCGAGGAGCCAGCTATCGCTCTGGCTACAGCTTTGCCTGCCTCTGTCGTATGAGCGCCTGTGACCACTACGGTGATAAACTTAGTTGCCCCCTCGCCGTCTCTTACAATCATGTCAGAGAGCAGCGAAAAGGTCTCTGTCAGGGACTTTTGAAAGCTTTTGAATTCTTTTGTACCTTTCTCTATGGTTTTATTTCCGGCAAAGCCGTTTGCAAAAACAATGACCGTGTCGTTTGTGCTCATCTGCCCGTCAACCGTAATGCTGTTGAAGCTTTCATTAACTGAGGCACTCAGCGCCTCTTTTAGGGCATCCGTTGTTATTGCCGCATCGGTTATGGCACAGGAGAGCATTGTAGCCATAGAGGGTGAAATCATCCCGGAGCCTTTAGCAATAGCCGATAGTGTAGCTTGAGTTTTACCAAATTTTAACTCTGTTGAAATCAGCTTTGGAAACGTATCGGTAGTCATAATAGCCTGGGCTGCGTCAAGCAGAGTGGATTGGCCGAGATTTTGTGCTAATTCTGGTATTTTGGGGATCATTCTGTCCATTGGAAGCGGGGTGCCAATGACACCGGTTGAGGAGACAAATACGTCAGTCTCTGGTATTTTGAGTAATTTTGCAAGAGCCGCAGAAATCTTCAGGACATCTGCCATCCCTTTTTTACCAGTACAGGCGTTAGCGTTACCGCTGTTTATAAAGAGCGCTCTGCCGTAACCTTTTTCAATTCTTTCCATATCAACAATAACCGGAGCGGCTTTGACGGTGTTTTTAGTAAAAACCCCGGCAGCCTGTGCCCTTACGGTTGAATATATGAGTGTCATGTCATTGCGGCCAGGCTTTTTAATGGCTGCCTCCGCCGCCGATATTAAAAACCCTTTTGGAATTGCTGTATCTTCTTTTATCATTTATAAATACCCTCCGTTTACTGCTAAAGCAGTGACTCTTATGAAGTAAGATTAACACGCAGAAGGAAATAAATTCAATCAATATATGTACTAATTAACGGTCAAATCCACTCTGCCAGGCTCAATTGACACCCTCCTGCTAAATGGATTATAGATAAGTGTGACAGTCTTTTCGCTTGCGATAAAGTATGCGGCAAATAGCTCAGAAAGTCCCTCTCTGTCAAAAAACACCAGCAACTCGCCCTCTTTAACTTCACCCTTTGAGGGTAAAAGCACACTGGTTAAAAATTTAAAAGACATCTGTTTTTTACCGTCATACGTTTCCCATCGTAACTCTTTTTTCTTGAAATCAATAGTCAATGTATTGGTTTCCCGCCTGTTTGATGAGGTATCGTTAAGGTATGTGATGACTGAGGCAAGCCGCTTGGCCTCAATTGAGGGTGAGGCTCTGAGGCTCATAAATGATGGGTATGAAAGCGCAATTATAACAGAAATTATGAACAATACTACTACTAGCTCAAGTAGAGTCACCCCATGCTGGCTCTTATTGGATGTTCCAGCTTTCAATATCCTTATTTATGCCCTCACCGCCTTGTGCACCATCCGCTCCGTAGCAAACAATGTCGTAATCTCCGTGGGCGCCGGGTGAAACATAGACATACGGCCTGCCCCAGGGGTCTGCGGGAATTTTTTTGTTTTCCAGATAACCTCCCTCCCTGTAATTTGGCGGGATTTGCCCAACTGTGGGTTTTACTACCAGTGCCTCAAGCCCCTGCTCAGTTGTCGGGAAAAACCCCGTGTCCAGTTTATACATTTTTAGCGCGGTTTCAAAGTTTCTTATCTGAATCTTAGCGTCAGCTATCCGTGCGTCATCCGTGCGGCCTATGATCTTAGGAGCCACAATGGCTGCTAAAAGACTCAAAATGAAAACCACCACTATTATCTCAAGAAGCGTAAAACCTCTGATACCAAGAAGCACTCTATCGCCTAACTTTGTTGGCATCGTTAAAAGCTCCTCAACGTACTATAAGTACGCCTGCGTCGCTTTCTCCTTGCCGCCTCGTTATGCTTCTGACTGCTACTTGGTATGACTACCGAATTGCCTTTCAATCCCAAATATCTAAACATCACTGCCCCCTACACATTATTATAAACCAGGTACTTGATCTCCTTTATAATTTTAAAGATACGCTCATTATATCAAAATGAATACTTAAAGTGACAGTAATATTTAAGTTTAGGTGTCAGACAATCTCTAATCATTTGCGTAATTTAACAGATAACACAGGGCAGCAAAGTCGTAAGCGAAATGACAAAGCATGGGGGCAAGCAGAGTCCCTGTGAAAGAATACAGTGCGCCAAGGTAGAGACCCATAAGTGTTGCAAATACAAAATATACCGGATTAATAAAATGAAAAAGCCCAAAGATCAGACTTGAGGTTATAAGTCCCATTTTTAACTGAAGAGCACCGCGAAAAAACGCCTCCTCACATATTCCGGCTATTATTGATATAAAAAAGATGTCCACCACCCTCGCTTCTGAAAACAGTCCTCTTATCTCTTTAAGCATAAACCTTCTGGATTTCCTGAGAAAACCAAAATTGTCTGCGCTCTTTGAAAGCGTAAAGACAAAGAGAGCAAACGGGAAAGCTGCAAAGAGGATACCGTAAGCGGATTCTTTTAAAATACTCTTAGGTGCCGGTATAAGATTAAACTCATAGTACCATGACATAGCAGCAGCACACAACAGGGCGCCTAACTCAGTCAGAATTGCAAGTAAAAGCAGCCGCCCTCTTGATATCTTAGGCTCCATGTGTAAAACGCTAAAGCCTCATTGTGATGCCTTTAGAGTCAAGAAACACTTTGGCTTCTTTAATGGAATATTCCCTGAAATGAAAAATCGAGGCTGCCAAAACAGCATCAGCTTTACCAAACGCCAGCGCTTCATACAAATGCTCCAGTGTGCCGGCCCCGCCTGAGGCTATAACCGGAATCCCCACCCCTTCGGAAATCGCCCTGTTTAACTCTATATCATAGCCGCTCTTTGTGCCGTCTTTGTCCATACTTGTGAGCAGTATCTCGCCTGCCCCCAGCTCCTCCATGTACTTTGCCCACTTGAGGGCATCTATGCCGCGGGGTTTTCTGCCCCCGTGAGTGTAAACATCGAAGCGGTTTTCTCCGTTAGTATGTAAACTTAGTTTATGCAGGCCGGCATCCGATGTAAGCCAATCGGGCGGCTCCCCTGCGGCTCCTGTAGAACGCTTAGCATCTATTGCCACCACTATACACTGGCTGCCAAAGCGCTCCGAGGCCTCTTTGATAAATCCCGGATTTTTAACCGCCGATGTGTTTATTGATACCTTATCACACCCCGCGTTAAGCAAATCACTGATGTCTGACAGCGTGTTGATTCCCCCCCCGACTGTTACCGGAATAAACACCTCTGCCGCAGTTCTTTCCACAACATCAAGCATAATCTTTCGTTTTTCGTGGGAGGCCGTTATATCAAGAAATGTCAACTCATCAGCTCCCTCAGCGTCATAAAAAATAGCGTTTTCTACGGGGTCTCCGGCATCTCTCAGATTTACAAAGTTAACTCCCTTTACAACACGCCCATCCCGCACATCAAGGCACGGTATTATTCGTTTAGCAAGCATCCCGGCACTCCCAAACACAGTTGCTGAAAGCAAACAACTGCCAGATAGATTTATTTAATGTTCTTAACAAACTCTATCGCCTCCTTAAGATTAATAACGCCGCTATAAATCGCCTTACCAGTGATAGCGCCGAAAATAAGCCCAGTTTTAGCGAGATCCTCAATATCTTTTAACATTGAAATACCCCCTGAGGCAACAACCGGTATTTTGACCTTTTGAGCGAGAGCTTTTGTGGCGGCAACATTTGGCCCGATAAGCATTCCGTCTCTTACAATATCCGTATAGATAATTGCCGAGGCACCGACCTTTTCTGCATTTAATGAAAGTGCTCCTGCATCAACCTCTGTGACCTCCTCCCAACCCTTTATCGCAACTTTTCCATCTTTGGCATCAATGCCTACAATTATCTTACCGGGAAACTTTTCACAAGCCTGTTCAAGAAGTATAGGGTTGATGACAGCCACCGTGCCTAAAATTATACTGTCAACCCCAAGTGCCAGAAGCATCGCAATACGTTCAATACTTCTTATGCCGCCTCCGACCTCAATCGGCACATCCACTGCTGCCCGAATTTCCTTTATACTCTCTATGTTTTTCTGCTCACCGGTAAATGCGCCGTCAAGGTCAACGACGTGGATTAACTCTGCCCCGTCACGCACCCACCGCTGTGCTGTGCTTACAGGATCGTCTGAGTACTGAGTAACCTCATCTTTCTTGCCCTGAAGCAACCTTACACAAAATCCATTTTTTAAATCAATTGCCGGTATTATGAGCATAATTAACCTCCCTTACCGCCTCCTCTATCAGAGCAAGACTCTCTCTTACATCATCTTTGTTTATAATTTCCAGGATGATTTTAACGTTAGAGTTCCTTCTCAGAAATTTTTTTAGCGCTTTTAGTTCTTTGCAGTTTGGGGTGAGTCCCCAGTGGTCTGTGACACCGTTATAGTGAGGGCCGTTGGCTCTGTGCACATGTATAAACTCAACCATGTTGCAGAGGTTGGAATCAAGTTCTGAAACAAAGGTCTCTGAGTCAATCCCTGCTGCCTGAACATGGCCAATGTCCAGTGTTATTGAGGATGCATACCTTTGCCAAAACCGTTTAACATCCAATGTGTTTGAGGCGTTTTCAATAGATACAGGACAGTGTTTGGTAATTTTCCTTATAGCCTCTTTATACGCCTCCTCATACTGTCCATCCAAAGGAGTGCCCCACGGCGTGGTTTCATCATGCACTATCATAGGTTGAGTCGAGTGCCCGGCCAAATATAGCAGTGCATCCATATTCTGTCTTCTGACCTCCTCTCTGGTTTCAGAAAGAAAATACCCTACAGGATGAAACACCGCAGGAATTCCCAGAGATTTTAAGTACGTTGACGTATTAACGGCTCCGCTTATATTGCCATCCCATTCCTTAAAAACAGATATCTGTACAATACCGGGTGAAGAGACCTTAACAGTCTCGCCGGCCAAAATCCCATAACCTACAAGCATTTAACTATTTTAGCAAAATTCCATGTATAAAAAGTGGAGGTTATGATTTTTTTTTAATATGTATAAATCTTTTAATCTGAATATCTGTTTTGCGGGAGGAGCTCGCCTCCCCTTGTAATACTTTTTAAGCGGCGTAACGCCGGTTAAAAAACTTAAAATCACAATCACACAAACAAAACATAATACAAAACTACCTAATCACTATCAACAAACCGGGGGGGACACGGGGGAATCATTTCCCCGTGCAGGTGGGATTTAAAGGGAGGGCAGCGCCCTCCCTTTACTATATCTTAATGCTTAAACAATCTCTGTCCGGTAAACACCATTGCAACTTTTGGAGCAGCCTCGTTGCAGGCCTCTATGCTCTCAAAGTCACGCTCTGAGCCCCCTGCATGAACTATGGCCGAAACACCCTCCTTAATTCCTGCATCTACGCCGTCTCTGAATGGAAAAAACGCATCTGAAATCATAACTGAGCCAATCAGACCGCCTTTATTGCGCCGTGTCTCATCGTCTATCTCCCTGAGCAAGCCCGCATCTCTCTTCCCCTGTGCGGCTTCAAGCTCAAAGGTCTTATACGGTATGCCGTATTTTTTAAAACACAGGGCATCAGCGTACTTTACGTATGCCTTAAAGGCGGCTATTTCAGCTACTCCAACCCTGTCCTGCTCTCCTGTGCCAATGCCAACTGTCACTCCGTCTTTAACGTATATTACCGAGTTTGAGGTGACTCCTGTTTCAACATGCCAGCCAAAGAGCATATCCTCATACTCCCTGTCTGTAGGCAGACGATCTATCGAATACTCTTTACCTTTAAATGTTGCAAGGGCAGGAATGAAATCTTCTTTTGTACGGATTTTATTTTTTTGCGACTGTTGAAGCACAATCCCGCCATCAATCAGTGATTTAAACTCAAGGTGTCTGAAATCCCGGTATTTTGCAAGCTCCTCGATTTTTTTTAGGCGGACAATTCTTAAGTTTTTTCGCTTAGAGAGAATTTCCACTGTGCGCTCTTCAAATTCGGGAGCGGCTACCAGTTCCAGATAATTGGCGCTGACAAGCTCTGCTGTTTGTACATCCATAGGACGATTCAGAGCCAGACAGCCGCCAAAAGCCGCTATCCGGTCAGCCATGTTTGCCCTTTCATACGCCTCTGCTATGGTGCCCCCTGTTGCCACCCCGCACGGATTGTTGTGTTTCATTATGGCAGCCACAGGTTTTTCCATCAGGTGTTTTAAAATGTTAAGGGCATTGTCCAAATCTGTTAGATTGGTTTTGCCGGGGTGTTTTCCCACCTGTAGCATGTCAGCCTCTGTTATGGCACTGACAAGAGCCTCTCCAGGGTGTATAAACTCCACGCCGGATATGTTTAGATTCCCTTCTTTAAGCTCATAAATAGCTGCCTGCTGATCTGGGTTTTCTCCATAACGCAGACTCTTTATGCAAGGGACTCCGGTTTTTTCATCAGGAAATGTCCACGTCCGTTTTTTGTAAACAAGCCGCTGCTCTCCAAAACTTATTATCATCTCAAGTGGGAATGTATCCCCTGTGATAGTCTTATACATATCCTTAAGCTCTGCCATTAATCTCTACCCCCTGCCTGTCCCGGCACTTAAGCAGCATAGCGCCTGTTTGAAGTGCAAGTGCACGCGCTATAACATCACATTTTGCCTGAAACAGGAAACAATTATTTTTATCGGTATCAATCAGGGTTTCAAAGTTACCCTGTCCTTTGCTTATAATCAAATCGTGGCGGTTAAATTCCTCTTTAAATGTATCGCTGCAAAACTCAAGCACCGTGCCCACCGCATCTGAGCCGTTATCTATCACCCTGCAGAGGTCGGCAAGCCCTACGTCTATTGCATCAGTCATAGTAACATCATTTATGACCGGAGCGCCTTTAACAACGGCAGTCACTGTTTTTCCCATGCAGGTTAGCACCTCAATAAGCAGTAAATCAAAAACTATCTCTCCGGCATTATCCAGAAGGTAGAGGATCTCTTCATGTTTTTGTACTTCTTTAGAAAAACACTGAAAATCATCCACCTCTATATGCTCCTTCAAAGCTCTTTCAACTGTCCCCTCAATGTCAACACTCTGATCATATATGCCAAAATCAATAATGTTCCCGGCAATTGCCAGCCGTGAGGCGATCCAGAGCGGATTTTGACTTGTGATAACTCTTTCCCTGAGTTTTGGATACAGTGACAGCGCTATCTCATTGTATTGTTTTTTCAGCTCGCTAAATGGATCCTCGCCAGTCATTGCCTTAATTTTTCTGTAAATAAATGACGTGGTATAAGCCGGAGGTTTGTTTACATCTGCTGCTTGAATCTCCTCTGTGACAGACTTCAGTATTTCAATCATTTTTCCGTCATCAATATTCAGACGGCTTAGAGCCTTAAAGGTCTGTTTCATAAAACAGGATAAACACTCAGGGTGCAGGTTCATATGTGTCTCCTGTTACTTGTTAAAACCCGACAAGTACTTGTATATAGCAGCATCATAGGCTGAGGTTACAGAAAACACCTTTGTGCCAAGGGAAAGCCGTGTTTTAATAGTCAACTGTCCGTCGTTTTCGCCCATTTCCATAAGAACAGATGGGTAGTCGGCAGGGTCTGTGATAACAGTAACATGTTTTGAATTCTTAGCGGCAGCGCGTAGCAGGGTAGGGCCTCCTATGTCTATATTTTCAACCGCCTCGTCAAAAGTAACACCCTCTTTTTCAACAGTTTTTTCAAAAGCATACAAGTTAACCACAACCATGTCTATGCTGTTTATACTGTGTGCTTTAATAGTCTCAACGTGAGACGGATTGTCTCTTAACGCTAAAATACCGCCATATATTTTGGGATGCAGAGTTTTAACCCTGCCGTCAAGGATTTCAGGGAACTTGGTATAATCGGAAACCTCGGTCACTGTCAGTCCCCCGTCTCTGAGTGATTTAGCAGTGCCGCCTGTTGAGAGAATATCAAAGCCCAGATTTTTTAGCCCTTTAGCAAAATCTACAATACCTGTTTTATCTGTTACACTTATAATTGCCGTCTTTGACACAACACACCTCCTTAAATCTAACGATGGTAGTTAGAATACCATAGTTAGCCATGTAAAAACACGGTATTTTTAATTGTTGAGCATTTTTCTGTGCTTTTACATTGTCATTAAACCAAAAAAATCTTAAGGTTATGTTAGAATTAGAGCGGCTTATGTTAAAGATAAATACATCATTTGTGGCATTGTTGATCTGTCTGTTTTTTCTCAGTACGGCCTCAGCTAAAACCATAACGGCTGACAAGCTTGAGTATGATGGAAAGACAAAACTCTATTATCTGTACGGAAATGTGGTGCTAAAACAGGACAACACCACACTTACTGCCGATTTCGGTAATTACGATGAAAACACATCTTATGCGTATTTTTTAGGTAATGTGTTTTACGAGGATCCTGAAGTTAAGGTTAAAGCCGATGAGGCTGCCATGTTTACCGATAACAAGACCGGAACACTTACGCGTGCCAATATGGTTTTTAAAAAGGACGGCTATTTCGTTAAAGGAGAGACTATCATAAAACGGGGTGAGAATATTTATTACGCCGAAAAGAGCTCTTTCACAAGCTGTGACACTCCAATCCCTGCCTGGTGTTTTAAGTCGGATACGGCTGATATTGATACTAATGATAAAATCGTAGCAAAAGGAGTGACCTTTAATGTTAATGACACCCCCATTTTATATACTCCGGTTTTTCAGGCAGGACTTCAAAGAAAAACAGGATTTCTGATGCCTACCTATGGTTACAAGAAAGGACTTGGAACTTATGTTAATGTTCCTTTTTATTACGTTATTTCAGAAAACCGCGATATGACAGCAGTCGTTGATACATACACAAAACGCGGCATTGGAGAGGGACTTGAGTACAGATATGTCGAAAAAGATAATACCACCGGCTCGTGGTTTCTCTACCATATTAGTGACAGAGTTCTCAAAGAGGATTTTTTACAGGTCAGAGGAGAACATAAACAATTTCTTGAGAATTTTTATACAAATTTCAATGTGCACTATCTTAACAATGAGAATTATTATAAATACTTCACGCCAAGTATTCAACTTAACGTTTCACGTTTTCTTCAGTCAACCGGTGATGTTGGCTATGCTACAGATAAGACGCGCGCGTACATGCTATCCGAGTACTGGGTGGATTTGAAATATTACACGAGAAACGTGTCTGAAAAACTGCCCGAGATTGGTTTTACCGTGCACCCTACAGAGTTTTTGCACTCAACTCCGCTTAAGACATCCCTGTTTGCAATGGAGACATCTGTTTCTAACTTCATATCAGAACAATCTGTTAAGGGGCGACGGTATGATTTCTATCCAAAAGTATTTTATTCCTTTGGCGACAAGCTAAGGTTTACACAATCGGCAGGCGTAAGAAGCACCTTTTACGATGTCTATATTACCAGAGAGCCAGACTCTGAAAACAGTTATAAAAAAACTGCGCTGACTTACAGCGGCTCTTTGGATACAACTCTTGTTAAAAACTATGGTTCCGTTACACATGTCTTTCAGCCGTCAATTTCATATAATTATGCCTCAAGCGGGCTTGATAACTTAACAACTGTTACCTACACACCAGCCTCAAACTGGCTTAACACCGTAAATAAGTTTACTCTTGATTCAACCGAGTACTTTAGGAGGACCTCTACAGCCGAACTGTCACTTATGAACTACCTAAGGGACGAACGCGGCACCTTTTTATACGCTAAACTCTCCGAAGGATATGACACGTCTTTAGTGACAAACAGGCTTCAGCCGTTGATGTTTCAACTTGGCCTGGCTCGTCCGCTTGAAGTAAAGGCTGAGGCGCTGTATGATCTCAATACCGATAAATTTGAAGGAATTAACTCCGAAGTAACATTTAAATTTAAGCCTTTTAATACTATTCTTAATTTTGCAGAGAGATACAACAAAGAAATGAATATTATGTATTTAACCAATGTAATAGGTTTTAATATAACATCCAGACTACGGGCTCAGACGATGACATGGTATGATGCCTCATTGAACAGGCTTGGGTATTTTGGTTTGAAACTTACTTATACACAACAGTGCTGGGGGACCGGGCTTCTGTTTAGCCAATCGTCAAACCAGTTCGGCGTTTACCTCACGGTTGAACTTAAGGGAGTGGGAAAGTATGAGATACTAGGCAGTGGGCAATCCGGCATGTAATGTAGAATTGTGTTAAAATTTAAGCCGTATGTTTAAGAAAATAACCATCATCTGTAGCTACGTGTTATTAGCAGTTTCTGCTTTGTTTTTGTTGCTTTATGCTCTTAATGACCGCCCACTGTGGGGCGATGAGGCTGAGACCGCTCTCTTGTCAGCAAATATAGTTAAGTTCGGTGTTCCAAAAGTATTTGACGGCAAAAACCTGATTGCGCTTTTTAACCCAACTATCGAGGCAAATCAAAACGGTGTGTGGATTTGGAGACCGTGGCTGGGTGAATACCTTGCGGCACTATCTTTTGCCTTTTTAGGGGAAAGTACTTTTGCCGCACGATTCCCATTTGCTCTTTTTGGCCTTATGACATTAACACTGCTTGCATACACGGCCTTTTATATATACAAAAGCCATAAAGCTGCCGTTTTATCGGTCTTTTTCTTACTGGCTTCAGAGCTGTTTGCTCTTCATGTCAGACAGTGCAGATACTATTCGGTAGTTATGTTTACAGAGGTTTGGATTATATTGTCGCTGTTTAAGGTTTTGAAAGGAAACAAGAAATCAGCGCCCATACAACTTGCCATCGCTCTGGCACTGCAGTTTTATTCTAACTATATCGTGGTTTTGGGAAATGTCATAGCCCTTGTGGTTCTCACCTGTCTGTTTTATAAAAAAATCCCAACTCTGCTGCGCAATTTTGCTGTTACTGCCCTGACTTTTACAGCGTTTGTTTTACCATGGATTTTTTATGCAAAACTATGGCAGCAGGGAGCATTTTTAGTTGACCACGAGGATATACCATTTAAAATTTTATATTATATAGCGGAAATTCATTTTCATCTTTTCCCTGTCCCTTTGTTGCTTATTATCCCGATATATTTGTTGACAAGGCAAGTTAAGAAAACTGATCCACCACTGTCAACTTTGTATGCGTTTATCTGTATACTGATTCCCGTTACTATGCTTACAGTGGCAAGAGCGCCCGGTATTTACCTGCGTTACAATGCGGCACTTTTCCCTGTGTTTGCTCTGATTGCAGCAGTTATTACAGGAGAGCTTATCAAAAATAATCTCATATCTGTAACTTTGGCAATTTTGCTTGGATTTACAAACCTGCTTTCCGTCTATACGATTTATCCGATAAAAAGTATGTTTGAGGGATTTCAGCACACCGGAGTACATTTTAAAATTCATACTCCTGAAATGCCTGTCTTGAAGATGCTAAGATCCATTACAACCCACTATGAAAATAAACTGACGGCAGTTGCTACGTTTATAAACCGGGAAAGTAAGGGGAAAGACGGCAGCATATATGTCGCTGACCCTGAGTTCCCTCTGATTTTTTACACTAACGTGGAAATTATTGACGCAAGGTTTTTCCCGCCTAATATTTCAAACTTTAAAACCAAATATCTTCCTGACTGGATACTACCGGTATCAGCCTCAGGTATTATAAAAACCAGTATCGGTAACATTCCTGATGCGTTCAATTCCTTTTATGAGAAACTAAGCATTGAGGTCTATGATTCAAAAGCTGGCGGCTCTGCCCCTGAACCAGACAGTTATGAATATTTTACAGCAGAGCATAAGAGCAGCTTTATTATCTATAAAAAGAGAAATTTATCTGTGGATTATTCCTTATCTATTTCCCTGCCTTTTTTAAAGCAAGCCCCCTGTTATACAGCAATTGATAACTCTTTGGGTTAATGGTAAGCCCGCGTGTAAACATCTCTGCCGCCTCCTCATATTTTTCTAATCCCATTAGTGCAATCCCAAGATTATTAATGCTCTCTATGTCATTGTCTTTGAGCCGTAGCGAAAGAGTAAAAAAGTGAACAGCCTGCATGTACTTTTTTTGTTTCATATATTTCAGCCCCTCCCGTTTATAATAAAAATCTTTGCTAATTGATAAATCAGGCGAACTTAATTTGAAATAATCGTATGCCTCGTCAATTCTGCCAAGCCTCGTAAGGGCGTCACCCATGTTGTAGTTAAGCTCTTTAGAGTTAGGATTCACTCTTAGCCCCTTTTTAGTTACTTCAAGAGCCTCTTGATACCTCCCCAGAGCAATTAACGCCGCCCCGTAATTATTGTATGCCTGATAACTGCGCGGTGAAACGTTTATGGCGTAACTAAACAGAGACAGGGAGTTTTTCCAGCGATGAACCTGTTTAAACGCCATAGTGGCAAAAATTGCCAGTATCACAAGTGAAAGATATAGCAACAGTTTGGGTGCCGGCAGATTCCAATCTGATTTAAAAGTGCGGATTATCCGCTGTTTAAAGTTAATCACGGCTTGTTGCTTAAGTAAATCCGGCACCCCTTTTGATACAATAATAAACAACCCTATGTTTGCAAGGTAAACATGGCGGTCGGATATGGGATCTCGTACGGCAAATAAAAACCGCGTGACGGGCAAAAGCAATCCAATGTACCAGCCCCATCCAAAAATGAAATATGGGTGCGATTTTCTTAATCTTACAGCAAACATGGTGACTAATAAAAGAAATATAGCAGAAAAAACAAACTTTAAGATAAGAAAGTTCTCATGGTACGGGTAAAAAAGAACCAGATTGACAGGATATATCGTCTTTATGATGTAATCCACATAAGAAAGGAGCGAATAGCCGATACGATGTGGCAGCGGGAAAGCGTTTAGTGAGTTAACAGCTGATATATCGGCATGTAACGAGAATGTTATAAAACTTTCTGAAAAAGAAAGAATGAGAAATGGGATTTTCTCAAGTATTGTCAGTAACGAAAATCGCCTGAGTGGCCAAAAATCCAATAGCAACAACACAAAAGGCAAAGTAACAGCCATTGGTTTTGATAACAGACTTAGAATAAAAAAAGTAAGACACAAAAAGTAGTCCTTCTTTCTTTTGTGTTTTCCATAGTTTATATAGGCTACAAGCGACAGAAACCAAAAGAACGAGTATAAAAGATTTTTCTTTTCCGATACCCATACTACGGATTCAACATTTATTGGGTGGAGGGCAAACAGTGCCGCCACAAATAGTGCCTGATTGTCTCCGACAGACATTTTCCTGAGAAACAATAGTAATAAGAGAGTGTTTAGAATGTGCATAATGAGACTTGTCATGTGATGGCCTGCCGGATTCAGACCAAAAATTTGCGCATCTGACATGTGAACAAGCCAGGTCAGTGGAATGTAGTTAAGAAAAAAGTTGGTTTTAAATGCCCACTTAATTCCCTCCCATGTAAGCCCTTCTAAAACATAGGAGTTTTCCGTGACATACTGAGGATCGTCACAGTTGATAAATCCGTTTTCCCTAAGCGGAAAATATGCCGATAGAACGGCAACCACTATAAGTAAAATCAGAGATAGTTTATTTGTGCGGTTTTGCATAGGTCTATTTTACATAAGCTATTGTATGTTAATCCATCAGCAAAACTGAAATAATTTTAATAGTAAAGACATTTACTAAAAGGCATTAGCAAATATGTTATAATTAAATACTTTGGCATTTATGGATAGCAAGGTATGAAACAAGTCTTTAAGCGGCCTGAGAGCCTGAAAGCAGCAGCGTTTCGTTTTTGTCCCGGATGCGGTCACAGCCTTGTGCACAGGATGATAGCTGAGGCGGTAGATGAGCTCCAGATCAGGGAACGTGTCATTGGTATAGCTCCGGTAGGTTGTGCGGTGTTTGCCTATGACTACTTCAACTTTGATGTCATAGAGTGCGCTCATGGAAGACCTCCTGCGGTAGCAACTGCACTTAAACGTGTAAACCCTGATTCAATCGTGTTTTCGTATCAGGGGGATGGCGACCTTGCCGCAATTGGCACAAGTGAGATTATCCATGCCGCAAACAGAGGGGAAAATCTCTCTGTATTTTTTATAAATAATGCTACCTATGGAATGACAGGCGGGCAAGCTGCCCCGACGACCTTACTCAAACAAACAACTACAACAACCCCTAAAGGAAAAACCATATACACTGAGGGTTATCCTCTTAAGGTGAGTGAACTGATAGCCACTATAGACGGCGCTGCTTTTGTAGCCAGAACCGCTCTTGACGGTTTAAAGGGTGTTACTGCCACAAAATCACAGATTGTGAAAGTGCTTTCAAATCAAGTACAAGGTGTAGGTTTTAGCTTTCTTGAAATCCTCTCGCCATGTCCCACCGATTGGCATCGGAGTTGTGTTGACTCTTTTAAGTGGATACACAATGAAATGACTGAGGTGTTTAAACCTGGGATACTTAAGGATGTTAACAATGGTGTCGGAGGAGTTTAGATGGAAAACAGATTTCTTATAGGCGGTTCAGGTGGTCAGGGGATACTGTTTATGGGTAAGCTTATGGCCTCAGCCGCCATGGTTAGCGGTAAAAATGTAACGTGGTTTCCCTCTTACGGAGCAGAAATCAGATGCGGCACGGCTAACTGCACGGTCATAGCGTCCGATGAGCCGATTGGCTCTCCGGTTATTAAACATATAGATGTGCTTATTGTTTTTAACAGTATGTCACTAAAAAAGTTCATCCACAGATTAAGAACAAACGGTTTATTGTTTTATGACTCATCACTGTTTACTTACGAAAACGGCAGTGCTGAAATAAAAACCGTCGGGATTCCTGCCACAACACTTGCCTCAGAGCTTGGCAGTAAAAAGTCTGCAAATATGCTTATGCTTGGCGCTGTCGCTTCAATAACAGATATGCTCTTCTTAAAAAAGAATGTACTGCTGTCAGTTATGGAAAATGACTCCGTGAAGTTATCAGCTGAGACGCTTTCACTTAACAAGCTTGCAATTGCCAGAGGTTTTGAGATAATTGAAAATCAGAAACGCACTGGTCACTGATGTAAAATCAGCCCACAGGCTGGTAAATGAATTTGCCTCACGCGGGGTTATGCTCTCAAGGTCTCTCAATGAATTTTATGAACATATCAGGGACTACTTTGTGTGTGAGAATGATGCCGGAGAAATTATCGGAGTCTGTGCGTTGCATGTGCTGTGGGAGGATCTGGCTGAAATAAAATCACTTGCGGTAAAACAAAGCGCTCAGAAAAAATCTGTTGGTTCAGAGCTTCTTAAGCGCTGCATAAAAGATGCCGGAGCACTTGGCATAAACAGGGTCTTTGCTCTTACGTATGTGCCCGGTTTTTTTATAAAACACGGCTTTACAGAAACTGATAAATCCGGACTGCCTCAGAAAATATGGGGCGATTGCTTAAAATGCCCAAAATTTCCGGACTGTGATGAACAGGCTGTCATTTTAAACATCGAGGAGGAACGCTCGTATGGCATAATTGCCGTCTATGAGCAAGGTGGTAAGCCGCTTTTTCTTCTGATACAGCATAATGCCGGCCACTGGGCATTTCCCAAAGGACACGCCAATGCTGGTGAAACTCCACTTGACACTGCTAAAAGAGAAATGGAGGAGGAAACCTCCGTAACTGATTATAAACTATATGGCCATCCTCCCTTTATCGAAAACTATATTGTCATAAGACAAGGAAAGCCGGTTAATAAGACAGTAATGTATTTTTTAGCTTTAGTGAAGGAGAAAACCGTTAAAATTCAGGAATCTGAAATTGCGGACTACAAATGGGCTGACTTTAGCGAGGCATTGGCAACAGTTACATTTAGTGAAGGAAAAGAGTTATTATTAGAAGTAAACGAGTGTTTAGCAAATTTCTCAAAGTAGTAAGGGGGGTCATGATTTTTTTTAATTCCGGATATAACTATTTAAATGCTTTTAACTTGAAGAATACTTTGAGATTCGCACTGATGGTGATAGCTCTGTGTATTATGGCAAGTTACTGCCCTCAAAACAAATCCTATGCATTGGATCAAACAGCAGATTCCCATTTTGGCTATCTGGGAAACTACTACGGGCTTGTCGGAGACGAGGATGCCCAGGTCTTCTGGTACTATGCGCTGACTAATCTGCCATATTTTGAACCATTTACAGAGGTAGGCTTCAAATATGACAGGCCGCATCCGGGGCCATTTGTCTGGGGCTTAATAGAGCACCAAAAGGGTATGTACGATTTCAGCATCACTGATGACTATGTCAGACAAGCACAGGCGCACGGCCTACAAGTGTTACCTACCATATGGCCTTATGCAGTGTGGGATCAGACTAACTATGATATCTCAATGTGCCTTGGCTCAAGGTGGGAGGCTGATTTGCCTCTGTCCAGATGTAAGCCTTATGACATGGATGCTTACATTCGCTTCGTTAAAGCACTGGTGGAAAGATATGGCACAAAAGGCGCAAACAGTATGCCTGGATTGATAACTCCCATTAAACATTGGGAAGTGTTAAACGAACCGGAGACATCCTATCAAACTACTCAACCTGGTATTACGCCTATGGTGTTTTTCAGGGGCAGTCAGGATGATTATTACGAGGTGCTTACAAGCACATCCGATGCCATTAAGTCAGTTGACCCTGAGGCTCAGGTTCTAAACGGCGGAGCTACATCTCTTGCAGCAGCTTACTTTTATTGGGAAATATTGTTTGCTTACGGACTTCCGAATGTGGACATAGGGAATTACCACTACGACCCCAACTATGATGATGGCATGGAGGCAGACTCATCTACATGGTATAAGTTCTTTAATAACTACGGTAAAAAACCCCCATGGTTGACTGAGTACCGCGTTTTTAATATACAAGTTTCAGATATCTCCCCCTGCGGTACTCCATCTGTGGAGGATGATTCCTGTCAGGCACAACGGCTCGTAAAGGGGTACGTTAAGATTTTTAATAATGGTACTGATAAAATATTCTATACGTATTATATGATGCGAAACCAAGGTCTTGTTGCATTAGATGGCACAAAAAGACCAGCCTTTTATGCTCTGAGACTGCTTATACAAAAGATAGATTACTTCACCTCTGTAACCACCGTATCACCTCATGATAATGTTTATTACTTCGCTTACAAGTTCACTGTGCAAGATAAGCCTGTGTATGTTATATGGTCTTCAGCAGATAATAGTACTATTTCTTTAAGTTTAGATAATGCGTCTGTCACAAGTGTAAAAATAACTAATTCCGTGCCGGATAGCGATGCCTTGCAAGAGCAATATGTAAGTGTTAGCAATTCAACGGCAACGTTTACCGTTTCCACCATTCCTGTTTACGTAGAGGTGTTTTGACAATGTGAGCTCTGGCAATTGAAAGCAGCGTGGTACTATAAATACAACGAATAAACAACAGTCAGGCAGTAGTGTGGAACAGGTTGGTTGAAATTTCCTCAAGTACTTTAGACATTTTGATATATTCCTCTGGTGGTATCTGGCTGACAACATTACCCTTTGAGTCTTCTACCTTGATAACAACATTATTGTTGTCATCAACGGCAAAATACATCTTGCCTTTGGTATCAGGCAGGGCTGAACCCTTACCTTTACTCGTACCAGCGGTGCTATCCTTAACCTTTTGGGCTACAGCAGTGACACCTTTATCAGTGTCTTTAATCTCAGCATCAGGAAGCACGCCCCTATTAAGGGCAGAAGATGTCTCCTGCTGGGTGCCGGCGTTGCTTGTGGCAACTGCGGTCTTACCTGAAGCAGGAGCCTGCCTGCTGCCACTATCCGTTTCAGCCGTGTTCTGAACTGGCTGAGAATAAACCGGTATGTTAGTATTATATGCTTTTATGTCCATAATGCCATCCTTGACAAAAAGACAATTGTCTAAGTAACAATCACCTTTAAACAACTGCGGCGTCCACGGGCAACCATCCAACCACTGCTCCACATGTAATTACCATGTGGACGCCTGCCCTTTGCCGTAATGTCCACTACCCTGTAATAGAAGCCTGTGCTTTCCGTGCTGTTTCCTCAGGTTTCTTAGTTGGTGTAGCTGCATTTGCCTGAGCATTCTTAGCCTCTTGAGATACATTCACTACTGCTGCTCCGCCGGCTGCCTCTGTTGCCTTAGTTGCGGTTGCCTCTGTTGTCTTTGTAGAGAAACCAACGCCTAGACTGCCAACGCCAGGATTGCCTTCCATACTCTGCATCCCAAATGTTTGTTTTGGGCCTGCATTTGCTGCCTTAGCTGCATTCGATATGTTTACAACAGCAGCTGCGTTTGTCTTTAGGGTAGTCTGCTCTTTCTCATTATTCTGCTCGACCTGCCGCTTGTTCTGCTGTGCTGCCTGGTTTACCCCGCCTTGTGTTACTCCCGGTGTTTGATTATTGACGTTTCCTACCATTTTACTCACCCCCCTCACTTGTACTAATGTTATTACTTATTATATCGGTTAATATTTTTAAAACTTTAGCCCATTTAAAACTTTTTTTTAATCCCCGCTTGCATTATGAATAAGGATTGCAACACCCATGTTTCTTTTACTCTCATCGGTAATTGAAATGGCGCTGAAGTCTATATTATGCTGAAGTCCCTTTTTATTGGTTAACAAGCTGTTTTTGGAGATAACCATGCCCTCCTGAAGCACCTTTCTAACAGGGTCCTCAGGTGATACGTTAAAAATTGCGGCTATATCCTCCCCTATCGCCTCTTTCATAGTCCAACCGGTGATAGCTGCAGCCTCGGCATTCAGAAACGTGACTGTGCCATTTATATCAGTTGTTATCATAGCTGCCGACATCAGTTTCAATGTTGCCAGAAGCCAGTTCTCACTTGCCTTTAACCTTCTTTCCAGTTCATGCTTATACACGGCTATCTCGATTGCTATTAAGAGCTCCCTTTGTTCAAACGGTTTTAGGATATAGCCGTAGGGTTCAGTGATTTTGGCACGTCTAAGTGTATCATTGTCTGAGTATGCCGTAAGAAATATGACCGGGATATCGTAAGTATTGCGAATTTTTTCGGCTGTCTCCACCCCATCCATGTTGCCCTTTAACACTATATCCATAAGTACAAGGTCAGGATCAAGTTCCCCGGCTCTTTTTATCGCATCGGCTCCTGTTGATACTACATCAGCCACCTCATAACCCAATTCTTTCAGCCGTTCGCATATATTCATGGCCACTATACTTTCATCCTCTACAACCAGAATTCTTGATTGTGAGAAGTTCCCCGGATTTTCAACCATAATATGTCTCCTCTCTGTCAGGTATCACCTATCTCCTTTTATCATATTTTAATTCCTTAAATTTTATCAAATATTTAGCTCCGCCATTGCCCTCATAATTAATTGAACCCTCCAACTGATCCACCACAAGGGCGTTAACAAGCCTAAGTCCAAGGGATTTGACATTTTTTATATCAAACCCATCCGGTAACCCCTCACCGTTATCGCTTATTGTCAGGGAAAAGTAATCATCATCGTCCCTTTTCAGATAAACACCCAGAAGGCCGTCTCTGCCGCTTTTGAAGGCATACTTAAGTGAATTTGATACCAGTTCGTTTATTATCAGTCCGCACGGCACGGCAGTATCCACCCCTATTGAGATGTTCTCGATGTCGGTATCCAGAGATATGGCAGATGTGCTGAGGTTATAAGACTGGTAAAGGTGGTTTAACAGACTTGGAATGTACCTTGAGAAATTTATAATAGACAAATCCTCAGACTGGTATAACTTTTCGTGTATAAGGGCCATGGTTTTAAGGCGGTTTTGGCTGTCTTTAAACATATCGAGAAGTTCAGAGTTATTAATATACTTTGACTGTAGATCAAGCAGAGACGATACTATTTGAAGATTATTTTTCACCCTGTGGTGGATTTCCTTAAGCAAGACCTCCTTTTCCCTGAGTGAAAGACTGATTTTAAGCTCAGCCTTCTTTCGTTCCGCTATCTCGACCTGGAGCTGCTCATTTGACAGTTCAAGCTCCGATGTGCGCTTTTGCACAAGCTCCTCTAAATGATACCTGTATTTACTGAGCTCCTCCTCCATTTTTGTACGTTTGAGCAGTTCACGCCTCAGGTTTTCTCCGACTTGTTTAAGGGTAATTGAGTGTTTTACGAGCCCCTTTAGTTCATAGACGTTAAACGGTTTATGCAAAAAAGCACCAATTCCCAGCTCAAAACACCGCTGCATATCCTCATCGCTGCCATGTCCGGTAAGTACAATCACTGAGGCCGGGTCGCCTGGGGAAAGATGCAGTTTTTCCAAAAACTCTATCCCATCCATAACAGGCATCTTTAGATCCAGTATTATAAGCATCGGCTTGATTTCAGAGTACAACCTGAGTCCTTCTTTGCCGTTTTTAGCCGAATAGATTTTATAACCGGAGTCTCTCAGGTGTTTTTTTATTGCCTCTATAACAACCTGCTCATCATCAAGCACCAGTATTCTGATATCCTCTGACTCTTGCACGTTGACCTCAGATTCGGCTGTTTTACTCACCAACGTTTTCCCCGCACGCTGGGATTTTAATTGTAAACACAGTCCCTTTATTTTTTACGGACTCACAAGTGATAGTTCCGTTATGTTCGCTTATTATGCCATAAACTATGGAAAGACCAAGGCCTGTGCCTTTGCCTACCTCTTTAGTGGTAAAAAAAGGTTCAAAGATTTTATCCAGATTTTCGGCATCAATACCCGATGCGTTATCGGAAATCTTAATGACTACCCACTTACGCTTCTCATACAGTTGAGATACATTAACTTTAATTATAGCACTGGCAGCGTTTTTTGGGAAAGCATCCATAGCATTTTGAAGCAAGTTAATAAACACCTGTTCAAGTTGGTTAGCGCTTCCTGGCACGCAGGGCACCTCGTTTTCCACGGTCCTTTGTAGTTTTATGTTTTTAAGGCGTACTCTCTCCCCTATAAGCAGCATGGTGTTATTTAGCACCGTTTCTATATTTACCGGCGTCAGTTCCAGGTCGTCACGCCGTCCGAAGGTTCTCAGGTGTTGGATTATGTCCACGATACGCCCGACCTGTTTATAAGCTGTGCCAGCCTCCTTTTGTACCTCTTTTTCATCAAGGCGCTGTTTTTTTATATCAAGCAGTAACCCCTGTATGAAGCTGCTTATGTAAGTCAGGGGTTGATTTATTTCATGGGCAATGCCTGTTGCTATCTCACCCAGAGTCGCCATTTTTGAGGCAGAAAGCATTTTTAACTGTATCCTCTGAGTTTCCTCCTCAAGTTTCTTTATCTCTCTCATATCATGTACAACTATTATGGTTTCTTCATTTTTTTTGCCTAATCTTGACAAGTTTACCAGCACCGGGATTGTCTGTCCGGTTTTTGTCCTGACAGTCATAAACTCGTCCTTCGCCCTTTCATGTTCCAATACCTCATTTACAACTGCCTCGAGACTTTCTGAAAAAACACTTTTTATGTCCTTTCCGACAAGTTCCTTCTCTTTGTACCCAAGCATAAGACATGCCGAGGGGTTTACTCTTCTTATTGAGAAGGAGGAGTTTATAACAAACAGAGCATCGGTTAGCGATGTGAGCACGCTCTCAAGGTATGAGGCCGCGTGGTAAAGTTGAGCGGTACGTTCTTTCACCCTTAACTCCAAATCGTCGTTGAGACGTTTAAGAGTTTCCTCGGCTTTCTTTATTTCCGTGAGATCATGAAAAATACCACGTGCTGCGGATGGTTTCCCGTGTTCATAGCTATAGCTTATACTTCCCAGTACCGATATATGGCGCCCCTGCTTTGTGATAAACACGGTTTCAAACCTGTTTGCATGTCCTGCGGTCAGAATTTCATGAAGCACAGCCTCGTATTCACTCAGGTAATCAGGATGAATTATCTCAGACATGCTAAGTGTTTCAACCTCTGATGCGTCGTAACCGAGAGTGATAAGCCACGAGTGGTTAACATACTTAAAGTGGCCCTGCATATCCACAATCTGAATCATATCGTATGCGTTATCAAAGAAATCGGCCAGCCGCTCTTTGTTTCTTTTGAGAGCCTCCTCGGCTAGTTTTCGTTCAGTTATATCTGTTATGAGGCCGTCATAGGCAATCATGACTCCGTCTTTCCCGTGTCTGGGGACGGTTGTGTTTCTTACCCACCGAATTGAGCCGTCTTTATGAATAATCCTGTGTTCAACGGGTTGCACCTGCTCACCTCTGAGGGTTTTTTCAGCCATAGCTGAGGCGCTGTGACGGTCCTCAGGGTGTATCATCCGATACCAGAGAAAGTAATCCTGCGCATACTCCTCAGATGTGTATCCGGTTACGGCAAGACAGCCCGGACCGTGGCTGGTTGATACCGCTTTACCTTCACTGACCTCCACCGTGTATATATAGTCGGTTGTGGCATTAAGCAGGTGTTTATACCGCTGTTCGCTAAGCCTCAAAGCCTCATCAGTCCGGCGGCGTTCGGTTATATCAGAAATAAGTCCGTCATAGGCAATGAGCGTGCCGTCTTTGCCGCGGCGGGGAACTATGGTGTTTCTCACCCATCGGGTGGTACCGTCCTTGTTGATAATCCGGTGCTCGATTGAGGGCATAATCTCTCCTGCCAGAACGCGCCGTGTCATCTCCATAACAGAGTGACGATCCTCAGGATGTATCATTTGGTACCACAGAAAGGGGTCACGAACGTAATCCTCATGCGTATAGCCTGTCACTGCCACACAGCCGGGACCGTGGCTGGTTGATACAGCCTCTCCATCCACCACATCCACAGTATAAATATAATCCGTTATGGCGCCTATGAGGCGTTTATAGCGATGTTCACTTAACCGCAACGCCTCTTCTATTTGCATACGCTCGGTGATCTCAAGCTGAAGTTTCTTATTTATATTGTCAAGCTCTATGGTTCGCTGATAGATTCTCTCCTGAAGGGCAATATTACTTTCAAAAAGAGACGATATATTGCTCTCAACGCGGTCTTTCAGGGATTTTCTCAGATTCTCTACAAACGACAACTTATTTCTTATTGTCTTTATCTTATCATCCAGTTCATCACTTATCATCGCTCTCTAACCTGCCTTGTAAGTCCTTTGCCGCCATTTACGCAAGCAGTGTACATTATAGCACATAGAAGGGGACATTATGTGCGGGATGAGCAGGCTGCCATGAGGGCACTCAGTATGGCAAACTCCATGGCTTGTTTGTGGTGCAGTGTTGTGTCAAGGAAACCACTGGCAAAAATAACTAAAAAAGCGCCCATAGCACCATACTTAACAGTTTTCTCATAGCCTGAGACAGCATCGAATAGCCTCCAGGTTTTCATAAAGCCATAAATAATCAGCATCAGAGAGGTTAGTCCAAAAATTCCTGTTTGAGCTGCTGTGTTTAGATACAAACTGTGGGCATCGCAGACGATGCGTCCGCCATCCATCCATACAGGGAGTGTAAAACGAAAGTTGTTTAATCCAACTCCGGTTAAAAAGTTACCCTTAAACTCGGTAAGTGCAAATTTCCAGATTTCAATACGGTACGTAAGAGACGTTGTTGATAGCAGCTTATCCCACATGGGTTTGTAAAAATATAATGCAGTAAAGAGCATAACAACAAATAAGAAAATTATCAGAATGTGTTTGCTGGTGGATTTTTTCCCCTCTAACAGAACGGCAATAAACAGGGCAAGGGCAATAAATGAGGTTCTCATGGTTGTCATTACAGAGGCAGCAAGGGTAATACTTAGCAGGAAAAACAGAACTGCCGTCATGAGTTTATTTTTTTTGCCGCCGTGGACAATCATGCTAAGCATGACAGTGGCAGAGATTATAAGATACATGGCGGTGTAATTATAGTGGCCCAGTGCCGGCACAGACAGGGCTGTGTGAGCATAAAAGGAATCATAAATTCCATAGATTACAGCAATGCCGGTTGATATAAAAAAAGCCCAAAGCAGGAGATTTATCTCTCTTTTTTTGTAAAACCCAAGAAAAACAAAAAAAGTTACCGTATAGCGCAGAACATCGTGTATTCCTTTTATGGCTTCACTTGTGTTACGCGCAAACAAGGCAGTCACACACGAAACCAGAAAAAACAGCAGAAAACCATAATGCAGCGATGTCATTTTAATGCGAATATTCCCAGCGTAAAGGTTATACAGAAAAACGGGCAGTATAAACGCATAAAGGGAAATATTCTTTATACTTTCTGAAAGCGGCAGAGCAAGTAATAAAACCACTGCGGCAATGAGATTAATATTGTTTACTTTGCCATCTAAATTTAACTTAGAGTTATCAGTCATCTGCTAAATCCAATTCTTATATTGTAACACAAAGCAGTGTCTCTTCGGATAATTATAATGCGGTTAATTTAGGTGTGCCCAAACTACAAACTTCTGCTCTATCTGTCCTAGCGCGCTTTAATGCCTTTACGCTCTTATTTAGTCATCATCATGTTGGATAAAGTACGCTTCCAGATCACGTGCTCCATGCACAATATGAACGATATACAAATGGCTGCGTGGACCGTCTTTGTCGGCATAACGCATAAAGATTACATATTTGCCAAAAGTTACAGTGCGGTAATTCCGTCCAAATTCTGGCCGTGCACGGCCCATCATGTTTGGTAGTTTTGCAATTTGTTCACAATAATCAGTAAGTTTATCTATGAATTTTTCTGCTGCTGCTCTATTTGCGCTCTCACTCTCAATATAGCCTGCTATCACAGCGATATCGCGTTGGGCTGAAGACAGATATACAAGTTTTGGCACAGCTTAGCGGCTATGCGTCCTAACGATGCTGTCAAGATGTTTACGTGCAAAGCGGCGTACTTCCTCTGTGGTAAAACTGCCGCCTTCTGCTTCGGCGGCTTCCAGTTCGGCGCGAAGCTGCGATATTTTAGCATGATTAATTGCATAGCGGACGGCGTCTTCTGCCGTGGGGAAGTGTCCGGCGTCAAGCTCTGCCTCCACCCACTGGGCAGCATCCGGCGTTAATTCAACTTTCACACTGACACCTCCTTTCACACAACTATACACTATCGTATCACAAAGCCGGGTGCAAAATCTCAGCCCCTTTTAATCATGCCTGTCAAACATTATCTGAACTATGATTTTTAGGATTTAATGACGGACTATGATTTTTAAGGGAATCTCCATCGGAGTGGTTTGCTTCAATGCGTTATTGCTTTTATAAGAAGGGCGAATAATTATTCGCCCCTACTCCTCTATCCCTGCGCCCTTTAATGCCTGTGGCTTTACTGAGTATTTACATTTGAGTTAAGATAACATAATGGTTTGTGATGGCGACATTTGGGGCAGTTAATGATAATATTTCACCCTCATGCGAAGGAGCGGTTAACTGAACGGGGAGCTACTGAACAGGAGGCAATTTCAACGGTTCAAAATGGCGAGATGTTTACAGCAAAATTCGGACGTACCGGTTTCAGGAGAAATTTTAATTTCGCAGGCCAGTGGCGTGGTAGGCATTATGAAATTAAGCAAGTGGAGGTTTATGCAGTCAAAGAGGATGGTAACTGGATAATTATCACAGTAATAACCCGATATTTTTAAAGACGAGAGAAGGAACGGTTATATGAAAATAAGCTACGATCCGAGATACAACATTGCATATTTACGTCTGCATGAAGGTGTGGAGCCTGCCGGTGTGGAGACAATAAAAATGAGTGATGAGATTAACATTGATATGGCACCTGACGGTACAATCTATGGCATAGAACTATTGAATGCCAATGAACAGCTTAATAAAGCGGACAAAGGGAAACTTCTTGTAGTTAATGAGGCAACAGGAGAGGAGTCGGAGTTCGCTATCTTTTAGGAATTTTATCTGCGTTCATCTGCGTCATCTGCGGAAAAAAAGCTTTTAAAAGATCTCTATCCGCAGATTGCGCAGATGAACGCAGATATGAAGGGCGAATAATTATTCGCCCCTACCCCTCTATCCCTGCGCTCTTCAACGCCTGTGACACTTGATAACTCTTTAACGTCTTATTGATTTCTGTCACCTCTTTAAGGCACTGTATCGCCTCCACAGGTTTGCCGGTTGCATCGTATAACATCGCAAGGTTAAAAAGAGTAGTCGCCTCCCCCTTTTTATTGCCAATCTTCTTACTGATTTCTAAACTCTCAAGTAGATACTTAAGCGCACTGTCATTATCGCCACGGTCCTTATATATCTGGCTGATATTATTTAAAGTAGCTCCTTCCGTCTGTTTTCTGCCCAGAACTTTCGCTATTTTTTCAACCTCTAAATAAATCTCCAATGCCCCGTTATAATCACCATATAAATCTAATATTAAACCCATATTATTTAAAACATCTAAATCTGAGTCCAACCCGAGCAATTCGTAAACGGCTTTGCAATAATGAAACGCTGTTGCATATAATGAGCTGTTATAATAATATCCGACAAGCCTATTACCGATTTCATTAATCTTATCTTTTACTCCGGCTTTGTGATAATGATAGAATGCCTCCTCGCCATCTGTTAAACCATCAGATTTTTCAAGTAAATCATCGTAATAATCACCGGCAATTTTATTAGAAAACGTAACAGTGACACCATTTTGCCCGTCATGCTCCTTCAGCAAATCTTTGATTATCGGCGTTATGAAATAGTATTTATCTTCATCTGTATCGCTTGTCTTAACCGTTGAAATCTCAATGAGAGTCAGGTTGCCTAAATATTCCAAATCAGTTATCGCAGCACTCTCAGGCTGCTCTTTAAGCGCCTTAAATTGAACCGGAATCCTGAAATTAGAAAGCAGATACAAAATCCTTTTTTGCTCAACACTAACCAGCTTTAGTAATTCATTGAAAACAAGGTTTAGCGCCATCTCAGACCTTACATCAGAAACAGCGGCAGATAAAATTGCTTTCATACCGGCTATCGTGTTCAGTGATTCTATAATTTTATCTTTTTGCTTTTTATAAATTTCGTTAAAGAATTCAAGAGCGCGGAAATTCCCACCAAGGCTCTCATACAGAAATTTGACCAGATCCACAAACTCGGCTTCCTGCTTGTCAAAAATCGTCTCTAAATAGAATTTCTTGTTTAGCTCATGATGAATTTCAAACAACTCCAGATATTGGCACTTTTTCCAGTAATCGTTAAACCCGATGTTGTTTAAATTGACCTCGATTATATTTGCAAGCCCAGGAATCACATACCTGCCGGTTAAAACCAGCTGTACGATCTTCTCGTTACAGAGATGTTTTATCACCTCGTAAATGTCATTATATTCGCTATGAAAATTACCGGTTGAAACATCCTGAAAAGTCTCAAGATTGTCAAACACTAACACGGGGTCAAATTTTTCTACATAAGCATTTAATAAAACATCAATCTTATCCAAAGCCTTTTCTGTAGATTTTGCACAAAGAATAGCGTTCATGAATTTTTCTGAGCTGGTTTTCATCATATTAAGTTCAATTAATTTCAAAACATCGTCAATAGAGCGCACCTTATCAGTAATAATTACTGGTATCGTTTTAGCTGGATTCTTTGTAATAGCGCGTTGAACCATATACTCGGCCATCGTGCTTTTACCGACTCCTCCCTGACCCTTCAGCATGATAGGTTTCTTATCAAAAAACGGCTCAAATACTTTTGCCTTCTCAGCCCTCCGCCCAACAAACATAAAACCCGCTTTGTGAGCTAACGATATTTGTTTACCTTCTGTCACATACTGATACGTTGTTAATTTCAAAGGTTCACGTGCGCTTTTCCAGTCCACGAGGTTTTCAATTTTACGTGAGACGTAGAGATTTGGGATCATCCATTGTTGTGTTGCATAGCCGGTCATGAGGGCTTGTTGCTGTTCATAAATTTTCAGTGTTTTTAATGCGTTTGTAAATGCCTTAGTAACAGGCATTCTTTTTGCGAGTTCTTTATAAAGCTCTGCCGTAAAAAGTATTGCATGTTCGTCTGACACAGACATTCCCATTGAAACAACCGCAGGAGTATTGACATTTAGGAGTTTGGAGGTTATGCCGCTTAGGATTTTCTCAGAGCCGCCCTGAGCAGTCTGACACGATGATAGCACGACAAGCGGAATTTTGTATTCAGAATTAAAATTGACCGCTTTAGCGAACTTATCTTCATCTACTAATTCACCTTTTAACGTATAGTGGTTTTCTAAATACAAGTAACCTTTTTTATCCTTAAACACGCCATGTCCGGAAAAGTGCAAAATGTGGTATTGGTTAGTTTCTATTTTTGCTTTAAGAGCATCAAGTGAACCGTCATCGGTATAGTCAATTTGCACATGACCGGTCTTAAGAAGCGGCTCAAACGCTTTCAATATCTGGAACTCTTCGTCTTCATGAACAAGCCGTGATTTGTAATTTAGATCAAGCGGCGATGAAATCATAATCAAGATTTTTAGCGGTGCTGCCACATGCGGAGTAAAATTGGCACAGTTTTTGTCACTTATTGTAATCGGCGTTTTTAATAAATGCAGGGTTTCGATGTCACCAAGCCGTGTATCTGTATCAGATTCCTCGGCAAGCGGCCACGGGAGATTCATGATTTCGTTATCGTCGTCAATTAGCCGCAGCACGTAATGATTACCTGTTGTAACAGCATCTTTAATTATAGTTTTAACATCAGGGTTAGCGGCGATAACATTTGATAGTTCGTCTTTAAGAGGTTTAAGAATTTTATCGTCGGCGATTCCCTAATTTTCCATCGCCTCGGTAAATTGTAAACCGAGTTGTTTTAAGCGCGTTCGTTGTTCGGCAGAAATATTAAGCGTAACGTCTTTCCATTGCATCATAGCCCTCGTCCTCGTTCCGTACAGAATTTACTATCCAAATTATAACTCAGACTGTGGTGGGGATTGCAAGAGCACAGAGGAAACGTTGCGGAGCAATCTACAAGATTGCACGAACGCGGGGGAGTTTTACTTCTTAAAAAATGATATAATCAATATATGGTAACAACAGATTTTGGGGGTAAGCGATGAATTACATGTTAACGGCATTTATAGAGAAAGAGGGTACGGGGTATGTGTCTTTGTGTCCGGAACTTGACGTTGTTAGTCAGGGGGAGAGCATTGAATCCGCCCGTGATAACCTGAAAGAAGCTCTGGAGTTGTTTTTTGAAACTGCCTCATCTCAGGAAATTCAAGACCGGCTGCACAGAGAAGTTTACATTACACACATTGAGGTTGATGTTGCCAAAGAGACTACGTGTTCATTCGGGTAAAGATGTTTGCGGGATTCTCTCAAAACATGGTTTCGTAAAGATAAGACAGAAAGGAAGCCATGTGGTAATGCAAAAGAGCATATACCAGAGCACAATCACAGTTGTTGTCCCTGACCATAACGAGTTACAAGTTGGTACTCTGCAGTCTGTTATTCGTCAGTCAGGAATACCCCGTAGTGAATTTGAATAAATACCCCGTGCTGCGCAGATTGCAAGAGTGTTGGGTTCTGCAACTCAGTGCAAATGACTTTTATTTGAACTATACTAAATTTACGGTATGGATAATTCCTGTTTTTTTGTGATAAACTACCGATGGTTTAATCCATTAACTAATAATACTTAGCAGGGGGTTTACAAATGCCTTATAAGAATGCTTCAGAGTGCTGGAAAGAAATAATGTCAGATGTAAGGAAAAATGCAGGGCTTCTTTCTGAAATTCAAAAGTTTGCTAAAGAAAATACGGAACCAACAAATGTTGTTTTTGGCACGTCAGGGTGGCGCGGAGAGATTGGCTTTGACTATACGTACAACAACTTTAAGATAGTTACCACGGCAATCATAGAGATGTTTAAAGAAGAGGCTCCCGAGGTGATGAAAGCGCTTGGAGTAAAAGACTTCAACGAGGTTAAAACCAGAGGTGTTATAGTGGGGCATGACAATCGCTTTCTGGGCCCTGACTTTGCTAAAATTGCCATTGGACTTCTAAACAAAGAAGGTATAAAAACATATTATTCCGGAGAGACTACAACTCCTGAGTTTTCCACTGCAATTGAGGAACTTGGCGCCGCATGTTCCATAAATCTGACCCCGTCCCATAATCCGGCACAGTGGGCAGGGTTTAAGTTTAACCCCTCTGACGGAGGCCCGGCCGGTAGCGAAATTACCAAAGTTATCGAAAAGTTTGCTAATTCTATGATGGCTCAGAAACGGATAATCCCAGACCCTGACACCACGGCCACCTTTGAGACAATTGACCCCATTGCACTGTATGAAAAATTTATAAATAAAAGAGGAACTCTCAACACTCAGGAATTGAAAAAATTTATTGAGGAAAATGACTGTCTTATTTGCATAGACCACGTTCACGGCTCAACACGGACACGCCCGCAGAGACTTTTAGGTGAGTCGCCTAAAATCAAGTATTTCAGAACCGGGGACGATTACCTGTTTGGAGGCATTGCCCCGGAGCCGTCCTCCGAAAACATGAAGAAGGTGACTGAGGCGCTGAGAAGTTCCAGTGCGAAGTTTAAACTTGGCGTTATCATGGACCCCGATGGCGACAGGATACGCTTTACAGATGGCACCACGGAGCTTCCCATGAACTATTTTGGAGCACTTGCTTTTCACTTCTTCTACAAATACAAGGGGTTTAAAGGGATTGTGACAAAGTCCGTAGCAACCAGCAATTTTGTAAACGCTATAGCTGAAAAACTTTGTGCTTGTCTCAGAGAAACCATGGTGGGGTTTAAAAATTTCAGACCCTATCTGCTGCCCACGGCCTCAGAATGTGCAATCATAGCGTTTGAGGAAAGCGACGGAATCACCGGCTTCAACCACACACTTGAAAAAGACTCCATCTTCGGATTTCTTGTAGCGTTGGAGATGATGGCAAAGACCGGCAAAAACATTGGTGATTATTTTAAAGATGTACAAGAAGAGTGTGGATACTTTTATCCGGACAGAGCCGGCATAGTAGTGGATCGCTCACTGGTTGGTAAACCACTGGCTGAGAAGCTCTCTAAAATTCGGGAAACCATGCAACTCGGCACTAAGGTTACATTTGGAGACTCTATCAAGACCATTAAAGATGTAATCACAGTTGATGGCACAAAAATTGTCTTTGATGACGACTCATGGCTTTTGATAAGACCCTCCGGCACGGAGCCAAAGGTCAGATTTTATATCGAGACCCGCTCTGAGGCTGAAAAAGACATCATGTTTAAAAAAGCCGAGGAAATCACCAAAAACGCTATAGCCTCTTAGAGATTATTGATTCAGGAGAGACTCAAAGAAAGCGATAGTCTTGACAAGTCCCTCTTCAAGAGGGATTGCAGGCTCCCAGTTGAGTACTTTTTTGGCAATCGAGATATCCGGCTGTCTTTGTGTCGGATCATCGGGGGGCAGTGGTTTATAGACTATTTTTGACTTTGAACCGGTAAGCTGAATAATTTTTTTAGCGAGTTCTAAAATTGTAAACTCTCCCGGATTGCCAAGATTAACCGGACCGGTAAAGCCATCAGGGGAATTCATGAGTCTGATAAAACCGTCAACAAGGTCGTCAACGTAGCAAAAGCTTCTTGTCTGGTTTCCTGTTCCATAGACAGTGATATCATCTCCTTTGAGGGCTTGCACTATAAAGTTACTGACCACACGTCCATCGTTTTTGAGCATTCTGGGGCCATAGGTGTTAAATATCCGTGCAACTTTAATGTTCAGGTTATGTTGTCTGTTATAATCAAAAAACAGCGTTTCTGCACAGCGTTTTCCCTCGTCATAACATGCCCTTATTCCAATTGGATTAACATTTCCCCAGTAGGACTCCGGCTGGGGGTGAATGTTGGGGTCACCATAGACTTCAGAGGTTGATGCCTGCAGGATTCTTATTTTAAGGCGCTTAGCCAACCCAAGCATGTTTATGGCGCCATGCACCGATGTCTTAGTGGTCTGAACCGGATCGAACTGGTAATGCACTGGGGAGGCCGGACAGGCGAGATTATATATCTCATCCACTTCAACATAGATGGGAAAACAAACGTCGTGTCTTAAAATCTCAAAAAAGTGATTACTCATCAGGTTGACCACGTTTTCTTTTCTGCCTGTGTAAAAATTATCCAGACAAATTACCTCGTTTCCTTCATTAAGAAGCCTCTCACACAGGTGTGAACCTAAAAAACCAGCACCGCCTGTTATCATTATTCGCTTCATCTTATTTGTTCCTCTCGTTCTTTCTTTTTTTATTAGTCTATACCTTAAGAAAGAAAAAATCAACATGTAGCATAATCTTTAATAAGACAGAAAACAGCTCCAATGCTTTTATCAATTCGCATCAGGAAATGTTAAAATACGGCAAGTGATAACGGAAAACTTGCATCCTAAGTCAAAAGGTCTCGACATCCTGTCAGCAGACGGGATATTTGACCTTATGAGTGCTGACAACAGAGCAGTACTGGAGGCAGTTGAAGCGGCAAGGGAATCAATATGCAGAGCCATAGAGGATGCGTATAATACGATACGGGGTGGCGGTACGCTTCTTTATGTGGGGGCCGGGACAAGTGGGCGGCTTGGGGTACTGGATGCATCCGAGATGTATCCCACATTTAGCGCTCCGCCTACTATGATACAGGCCGTTATAGCGGGCGGCGCCGATGCCTTAACCACTCCGGTTGAAGGAGCTGAGGACGATGTTATGGCAGGCTGTGATGCTGTTAAGTCAATTAAGTCAAATGATATGGTGCTGGGAATAACCGCATCAGGCACAGCTCCGTATGTGCTATCCGCTCTGAAAGAGGCAAAAAGACGAGGTGCTAAGATATGGCTTCTGACATGCAATGATAATAAATGTGATTTTTGCCCTGATTCGATAAACGTTGTCACAGGCCCTGAACTGATAGCAGGTTCAACGCGCCTTAAGGCCGGAACTGCCACTAAGATTGTGCTTAATATGATTTCCACCTCCGTTATGGTTAAACTTGGACGCGTGTATGATGGTTACATGGTGGATGTGGTGCCATCTAACGAAAAACTCAAAAAACGTGCTATTAAAATAGTATCTGAACTAACAAATTGTACAACTCTGCGCGCGTCAGAATTGATTTCAGCCTCTGGCGGTAACCCAAAGACCGCCATTTTAATGGAAATGAAAAACTTATCTAAAGAAGATGCTAAATCTCTTCTTGATAACTCAGGAGGTTCATTGAGAGCCGCTCTGAGGAGTTAAACTTTGAACACGCAGCTCAACAGCAAAAAGATCATCGGCCTCATGTCTGGCACCTCACATGACGGTGTTGACGGCGCACTGGTAGAAATTACAAGAGTTGGCATTAATAATGCTATCAGCGTTAATCTTCTGCACAACATTCATTTACCATATCCTGAAAAGTTACGGGTAAAAATACGTACAGCCTTTAATGGTAACACTGAGGCCATCTGCAGACTTAACTTTGAGCTTGGAGAGATTTTTGCCCTCTGCGCTAATAAGTTAATAGCGGCTTCAGGCGCCAAAACCAGCGACATAGCTCTTGTTGCCTCACACGGCCAAACCATCTGCCACATCCCGCCGGTTCGGGCAAAGTGGGGCTCTACGTTACAGATAGGGGAATCCTCGATAATTGCAGCGCGCACGGGTATTGTTACGGTGTCGGATTTTCGTCCCAAGGATATGGCATACGGAGGACAGGGAGCCCCGCTTGTGCCGCTTAGCGATTACCTGATGTTTAAAAAACAGGGGGCTATAACGGCTGTTTTAAATATCGGCGGGATGGCAAATGTCACGATTTTAACTGAGAGCATTGAAGACCTTATAGCGTTTGACACAGGGCCCGGAAATTCCCTGATTGATGACACGGTAATGCTTTTAAGTGGTGGAAAACACGCTTTTGATAAGGACGGCATAATAGCTCGTGGTGGAATTTTAGACAAAAATCTCCTTAACGAACTTATGAAACATCCATATTTAAAGAAGAAACCGCCAAAATCAACAGGGCGTGAAACTTTTGGTAAAACTCTGTCCGAAGACATTTTTTACAACCGGTACAGTCATCTGAAAAAAGAAGACATTGTCTGCACACTAACCCATTTTACGGCTAAAACGATATTTAATTCGATTAGCCCTTACAAACCAACTGAGATTATAGTGACAGGAGGAGGCGTTAAAAACACGTATCTCATGGAACTCCTGAGCGGGTTGTTTTTGCCAACTGGCGCCGACATAAAAAACATATCTGAATACGGGATACCGCCTGAGGCTAAAGAGGCAGTGAGTTTTGCCGTGTTAGGCTACAGAGCATTGATTGGCCTGCCGGGAAACGTACCATCGGCAACAGGCGCTTCAAGAAGTACAATACTTGGTAAATTCACATACCCTTAAGCTCCGATTGTTTTGTTCTGTACGCTAACAGATTTAGATCTTTGATATAATATACTATGTGCAAAACTTACAGGATATTACTACCGAATTTTTTTTTCTTTCTCATACCAATAGCCACTGCGATTATACTCTGCCTTAGTGCAGATTCATCCGCGCAACATAATAACGTTGTCAAGATAGGTGTTGCCTCTATGACTACACCTGTTGATGCGGTTAAATACTACCAGGACGTTATTGATTACATTGGGCAACAGATAAAACAGCCGGTACAGATGGTTTACCGAAGGACATACAGTGAAATGGACTCTTTACTCAAAAAAGGAGAGGTCGAAATCGCATTCATCTGTTCTGCGCCATACGTAAGAAACAAGGAGCAGTTTGGGGCTGAACTCCTTGTGGCGCCAAGCGTAAAGGAAAGTTCTATGTATCACTCATATATTATAGTTCATAAAGACAGCGCGATTAAATCTTTTCCAGAGCTTAAGGGAAGGGTGTTTGCTTTCACCGACCCTCAATCAAATAGCGGTACACTATATCCCACATATTTACTTAAGACAATGAAACACACGCCAGAAAGTTTTTTTAACAGATTTATCTATAGTTACAGCCATAATAAATCCGTGGAGATGGTTGCCAAGAAAATTGTGGATGGTGCGGCGGTAGAGAGTATAATTTATGAATATATGCTGAAAACGGAATCTCCTTATGCAAAACAGGTAAAAATCATCAAGCGTTCTCCCCCCTTTGGAATCCCTCCGGTAGTTGTGACACGGGGTATTGACCCTGTGCTAAGGAAAAAGGTGAGAGATGCTTTCCTGAGTATGCAGCATACAGCAAAAGGAAAGGCGATTCTCGATGCAATGATGTTAGGCGGATTTGTTGAGGTTTCCGACAGCAACTATGACACTGTAAGGGCTATGGAATACGCTGTTTCAGACAGAGCTGGTGTTGCAAGGAATGACAGGGATAACAAAACGGTATATTTCGGTGTGATTCCAAGGGATAATCCAAGGATAATATATGAAAAGTACCAGCCTCTTTTAGATTACCTTGCACAAAGGACACCCTACAAGTATGAACTTGTTTTGAAGAAAAACTATGAAGAGACAGTAAAAGCGCTGGGTAATGGAGAGACAGATGTTGCCCTTCTAGGACCGTTAACCTATCTTGAGGCCCACTCAAAGTATGGCGCTATTTGTATTCTAAAATCTAAAGGAACTGACGGGAATGCAGGGTTTAAGAGCGTTATAATTAAGAGGAAAGATTCCCTTATCAATAATCCCTCTGAACTTAAGGGGAAAAGTGTTGCCTTTGCCGCCTCTAAATCAACGTCGGGGAACCTCATCCCCCGGTACATGCTTGCCGATGCCGGAGTACATCTGAGCGGCCTCAGTGGCTATGCAAATTTTGACTATCATGACTCCGTCGTAAAGGCAATCCTGAGTGGACAGTTTACGGCAGGCGCCGTCAGAGAATCCGTTGCCAGGAAATATATGAAGTTGGGGATAAAAACTATTGCCGAATCCGGGTCCATCCCAACGGGGCCTCTTGTTGTCGGGCCGGGAACTTCGGTTAAAGCAATAGAAAGCATAAAGAAAGCCCTTCTTGAACTCAACCCCCGCAACAGTGACGACCGTAAAACACTGAATCGCCTCGATGAAGACTTAAGAAACGGTTTTATTGAAGCATCAGACAAGGATTATGAGGATATACGTAAAAAAATCAATGCCGTGCCGCAAACATGTGGCATGGGATGCCATCCAAAGATACGGCTATGAACACAATATCGGTTCTTTTCTCAAGGTTGGGCCTTCAATATAAATTCATACTTATCACTACCTGTTCAATCATTGCGGCTATGGGTATTGTTGGATATCTTGCGGTTGAAAGAGAAAAGAATATTCTCTATGTTGAAGCCGAAAAACAAGGGAGACTTCTCGGTGAAACCCTTGCCATTCCAATAATTAATGATCTCATATATGAAAAACTCGGTATTGTGGAAGAGGGAGGCCTTTTAGATAACTACATCATGGAGATATTCAGCAGGCAGGATATAGCCCTATTGTATATCGCAGTTCTCAATGAGGCAGGCAAGGTAATGTCCCACAACAATATCACCGAATACGGGAAAGTTTATACCGATCAGTTGACAAGGAGGGCACTTGCTTCAGACTCAACTATTGTACAACAGATAGACAACAACACCCTGGATTTTGGAGTTCCTCTGTCCATAGGTAAAAAGAAATGGGGTGTTCTGAGATTTGGGTTATCTCTGGAAAAGGTTGAGCGTGAAATCCTTGTCACCATTAAAAGGATTGTGATTCTTACGATGGCTCTTCTCTTTGCGGGCTTTGTAATCATAATGCTTTTGAGCAAGCGGTTTATAAGCCCTATAATTCATCTGGCAAACACTATGGAAAAAGCGCGGGGTGATTATCTCGATATCAGTGTTGACGTAAAAGGACACGATGAGCTTGCTATTTTAGGAAAGAGGTTTAACAGCATGATAGAAAGACTACGGCAGGCAAATGAAGACCTGAAAAAGACTCATGAAAAACTTATCCGCTCAGAGAAGCTTGCCTCTATAGGAATACTTGCCGCTGGTGTTGCACATGAGATAAATAATCCTCTTGGCGGAATCTTTAACTGTATAGAGATGCTCAGGCACAATGGCGGCAATGCTGAACTAAGGGAAAAGTATCTGGCTCTTGTCAACGAGGGATTGGATAGGATCGGAAATACTGTAAACAAGCTCTTATGGATGTCACAGAGGCCAGATCACTCTCCTGTCAGTGTGAACATAAGAGACACAATGGACAGCGTTTACTCTTTTCTTGAGTATAAAATACAAAAACGAGGCATTGCTTTCATTAACGAGGTACCCGACGACCTGCAAGTTACCTTTGATATACACGATTTTCAGCAGTTGATTTTAAATCTCTTTATCAATTCGATTCACGCAATGGTTAACGGTGGGACACTGGAGGTCTGTGGACACAGGGAGGGCTCATCGGTAAGTATCGAGGTGGCAGATACCGGCTGTGGAATTGCTGCGGAAAACATTGGCAGGATTTTTGATCCATTTTTTACTACAAAACCCACAGGAGAGGGCACAGGGCTTGGGCTCTGGTTGACTTACGAAATAATCAGAAACTATAATGGTGAAATATCGGTCGAAAGTGAGTTTGGAAAAGGCAGCAGATTCATCATGCGTTTTCCGGTAACTGAATCCATATGAAAGAAATGATACTGTTGATAGAAGATGAAAAGCTGATGCGTGTGACCCTTGAGGATGCCTTGAAAGAGAAAGGATACGAGGTGATGTCTTTCGATACAGGCACGGGGGCACTGAACGCACTCAAACACAACTCTTTCGATGTTGCCGTAACCGATGTCAGGCTTCCCGACATGGATGGTTTCGACATTGTCAGGGAAATAACCGGACGCAATGTTACGCAGGTGATAGTCATGACGGCGTATGGCACTATAAAGGATGCTGTGGAGGCGATGAAACTCGGCGCATTCGATTATATAACCAAGCCCTTTGCTCTCGATGAATTCCTGTTGCTTATAGCAAGGGCGCTTGAGATGAAGAGGCTGAGAGAGGAAAATATAAGGCTTAAAAAGGACCTCAGGAGGTGTTACTCGGCACCAAACATAATAGGTGAAAGTCCAGGTATGAAAAAGGTCTTCTCGCTCATCTCAAATGTCTCCTCTTTGGATACGACAGTTCTTATTCTCGGTGAGAGCGGAACCGGCAAAGAGCTTGTCGCCACTACAATTCACTACCAAAGTAAGCGCAATGAAAAACCTCTCATCAAGGTAAATTGCGCTGCGCTGCCTGACGGCCTCATAGAAAGCGAACTGTTCGGCTATGAAAAAGGAGCCTTTACGGGAGCCTTAAAAAGAAAACCCGGCAGGTTTGAGCTTGCACACGGCGGTACAATTTTCCTTGACGAGATTGGAGATATTTCTCTTTTAAACCAGGCGAAAATCCTCAGGGTCATACAGGAAAGACAATTTGAAAGAGTTGGTGGCACAGCCACTTTGGATGTTGACGTTAGAATAATTGCCGCAACGAACAGGAATCTTCAAGAGGATGTTAAGGCTGGACGGTTCAGGGAAGACCTGTACTACCGGCTCAATGTTATACCTGTTACCATTCCACCGCTGAGAGAGCGGAAAGAGGACATTCCTAATCTGCTTGAGTTTTTTATGGATAAATACAGAGGCAAGCTTTCCAGATATGTTCGGCTCTCCAAAGTTGCCGTAGATATGCTTCTTACATACGATTATCCGGGCAACGTCAGAGAGCTTGAAAATATCATTGAACGGTGCGTAACTCTTTCAACCGGTAGTGTTATCGGTAGGGATGAACTACCGCCCTTCATTGAAAATGGAGCTTACGCCGCAAAAAACCGGTTTCTCTCCGACGTTGCCGCCGAAGCCGAAAAAGACCATATAATAAACGTTCTGAAAACCACACAGGGTAATAAGACCAAAGGAGCGGAACTTCTTGGCATAAGCAGAAAAACCTTGTGGGAAAAGATGCACGCTTACGGTATAGAATAGATATGTATTAATACTAAATTATACGATTGAAGACGGATTGGTATTACTCAAGAATAATATTAAATAAATATCCTGTAAAAATAATACCTATGCCTACAATTCCTGCAAAAATGAAAATCAATTTCGTTTTCATCACTTTTTTCAAGATCATAAACTCCGGCAATGAAAGCCCTGTTACTGCCATCATAAAAGCAAGCGTCGTCCCCATAGCAACACCTTTTTCAGTTAAGGCGCTGATTAGCGGTATAACCCCGGCCGCGTTTGAATAGAGTGGAATACCGATAATTGTTGCCAAAGGCACCGCATACCATTTGTCGGCGCCTGCATAACGGGCCAAAAAGCCAATTGGCACATATCCGTGTATCCACGCACCCAAACCAATGCCGATTATGATGTAAATCCAAACTTTCTTTATAATATTCAGCGTATAATATTTAGCGTATTCAACTCTGTCTTTCCATCGCATTTCTATTTTATCTTCTGGGGTCTGTATTCTAATATTAAAAACGAATTTTTCAACCAAATTCTCAACTTTGAGTTTTCCAATAACAATTCCGGAAAATATCGCGATTATCAGGCCACTGAAAATATAAATTAGTGCCACTTTCCAGCCGAACATTCCTAAAAGCAGAACTAAAGCAACCTCGTTAATCATCGGTGAAGCGACAAGAAAAGAAAATGTAATACCAAGAGGCACGCCAGCCTCTACAAAACCTAAAAAAAGCGGAACAGCACTGCACGAACAAAAAGGTGTAATAATTCCAAACATGGAGGCGAGGATATTACCAGAATATTTGTTTTTTCCCAATAATATACAGCGGATTCTTTCCGGTGGAAGATAGGATCGAATTATGGACACCATAAAAATAATGACTGAAAGAAGAATGAATATTTTTATTGTGTCAAAAATGAAAAAGTTTACCGCATCGGCAAAAATAGTCTTTGCCTCTAAGCCAAAAACCGTATAGGTCAGCCAATTAGCCAATAATTTAACGGGATAGAAAATATCCATAATTTTAAATATTTTTACTTATAGCTTCTTTTATCTTTTCGATATCAGGGACAAAGCCCGTTAATATTGGTTTGTTGTCTATCACTAAAACAGGAGTGGACATAACGCCAATTTCGATTATTTTTTGAACGTCTGTTATGTATTCGACCTCAACTTTTAAACCGAGTTCCTTTACTGCTTGTAAAGTTAGCCCATACAACCTCTTACAGTTATAACAACCTGAACCGAAAACCTGGATTTTCATCGTTTCATTCTCCACGTTATATTGTTAGTTACGTTAGAAACATCATATTCCATACCAACAATTAACCTTAATAAAAAATAGGTGCTTGCGCTAAATTGATTAAGAAACCTCTATATTTCATTTAAAACTCATATCGTAATTGCACGTAAATATTATTATCTTTACTGAGTTGGCCAAACTGGCTCCACTGTTTATTACCACCAAATACTTGTGCTCCTATTGCTCCCCATATGTTATCGGTAAAGTTATATTTTACTTCAGGATTAAGTAAGTAATCATCATATGCAGGGCTCCAGAACATAAAAAACGATAATTTTAACGTCTGATATTTGAGAAGTTGAGTAAGTCTTAACGAGACGAGGTGGTTTACTTCCTTTTCCTCATTAAATCCCTGCGGAAGATTGCTCCTGTAGTTAGAATATTTACACATGTACTCGCCATAATACTGTAACCCCAAAGTAAAATCCTCCCACATTTGTTTTTGGTAACCAAGCAAATATTTCATCGATGGGTTTGGTATTGTTGAATTAGAACCTTCTCTGTCTTGTACAGAATCGTAGTAACCTGTTTCAAAACTCAAAATACCGCCTAAAGTCCTGCCTTGAAGGCTCATCCCGTATACATTTAACTCAGGGTAAAAAAGTGTTATGGTCTTTGGCGTTATCGGGTTATCTGGTAACATAGACGGCTGTTTGTAAAAGCCCCGATAGAAA
>JADFXG010000021.1:0-49212 GCA_015233895.1 Nitrospirota bacterium
TAATAATGGTTTGATAGTTACTAACATGAGAGATCAGGTCTCGTGGGGCTTTTACATATCAAACTTTACATTTTTAGTCGGTGTGGCTGCCGCTGCAGTAATACTGGTAAAAACAAGAATAGTCCCTTCAATTCCAATAAGGGACATTGAACCCGTGTTTAAATATGATCAAAAGATGCAGGCACTCTGGGATTATATTTAAACACGGGTTCAATGTCCCTTATTGGAATTGAAGGGACTATTCTTGTTTTATCTAAATCTTTGAGTGAACACGGGGGTAAAAATCCTGTAAACATTTTGTATGCGATTATGCCAAGAGCAAACAAATCGGCTTTACCATCCAACTCTGCTTTATCATGTACCTGTTCCGGCGCCATGTAGGCAAAAGTTCCGGCAGCTTTTTGCTTTGAGCCTTCACCAGTTAAAAATGCAAGGCCAAAATCAAGTAAAACAGGCTGCGCCGGGTTACCGTCTTTTAAAATTACATTTGAGGGCTTAAGGTCTCTGTGGATAACCCCGTTTTCATGTGCCGCAGCCAGTGCCTCGGAGAGATTTATAAGTACTTTTAAAATATCGTCAGCGGCTTTAAATCTGTCGGGGTTTACTTCATTTTCAATCCATGAAAGCAGATCGGTGCCGCAAATAAATTCCATCTTTATTCCAAAACTGCCGTCTTTAAGCTCCACGGCATCGTGTATAGAGGCAATGAGAGGGTGTTTAATGCGCTGAGGAATTTTTATTTCATCCTGAAACCTTGCAAAGTTAACCTTATCGTTAAGATGTCCCTGTGGGAGTACCTTTATCGCAAAGGGTTTTTCAACTACGCTGTCCCCTGACCGCCTTTGCCGAGCTTTTTTCGTACCTCATATCGTACATCCTTAAAAAGAGAAGCGCTTTTAGACGTATGAATTTCAGACTGAATCCCTGTATCCAGCGAAACAGTCGGTCCCTCCTCTACCCAACAAGTGGGTTTATCGTCACTATGTTCATCAATATCTTTAATCAACTGTAATCTCCCAGGTTTTAATAAACTTTCAGAGTCTCCGCTTTACGGAGTTGAATATGTATAATATACCTTAATGTGTGAATAAAATTCAAGATTAATGTTTAATAAATTCACCACAATCTGGTATCAAGCGTTTAGCTTACATTTGACAATTACAGCTAAAATCTATTAACTTAGAGTGTGGCATTTATTACAAGGATAATGGCGATTTCCGGCATTGTTGCCTTATTGCTTTTGCCGGTATCGTGCGCAGATAAAAGATACAAGGCAAATTTCCCAAAGGAGGATAACGGCTGCGGTTTTTTTGAAGATATATTTGGCCGTAATGATGAGGGTGTAAGGGGCTCAGGCGATAAGAGTGTTTTTAAAGCCGCATATCTTGTTGCCCAGCTTGAATACTACGGATATCTTTTTAAAGACGACAGAAAAATTATAGTCACAACCTTTGTGGATTTAAATAATCTCAACAAGACTTCAAAGTTTGGCAGAATACTGGCAGAGGAAACTCTCTCGGAACTTCACAAAAGGGGATTTAAAGTGGCTGACATACGGGAAACCGGAACGGTTCAAATGTCCGAAAATTTTGGTGAGTTTTATTTATCTCGCGGACCTATTCGTCAGGATACTTTTACTAAAGATGTGTTGCCTGCACCCCCTCAGCCTGCCACAACAAAATCCAAAAAGTCTAAAAAATCCAAAAAGTCAAAAAAACATTCCAAGCGCTCTAAGTCAGCTACGTCAACAGAAGTCTATCAGCCCACTCACACCATTAAGAGAAGTTATCCTGATACCATAGTTCTTGCCGGCACCTATGAGGTGGGCCGCTGTGATATATTTGTCAATGCGAGGGTAATAGATCCTGTGAAGTCGGAGGTCGTAGCCATTGCCTCCTACAGGCTTCATCTTACGAAAGACCTCAGGTACTATCTTGACCAACCTGATGTGTTAAAAGACGAAAAAGCCGGAATTCAAATCAGGCAGAAATAATGTGACGAGGTTTGGACATACAAAAACGGTTGTTACGGCCTTAATACTTACGGCTATACTTATTATGATGTCAGGCTGCAGTGTCATATTTCCCGATAAGAAAAAACCTCCGGAGGGTGAGAATCGGGGGTACTATGAGGGAATGTATAATGTCTTTGACGACCTTGAGGGTGCCGCCAAAGATATGGCACAAGGAATTATTACAAACCTAAAGATTGACTTTCACAGGTCTGATACTGTTAAGCTTTCCCCGATAGTGGTTACCACCTTTGCCGATTTAAACGATCTTTCCCTGACCACTACACTAGGACGAAGTTTTTCCGAGATGGTGATGACAGGCCTACATGCAAAAAATTTCGAGATTATCGAAATGAGAAAAGGTAATGCCATTGATATTGTAAAAAATGACGGGGAATTTATGCTGACACGGGATTTAAGGGACCTTGCAAAAAATCATAATGCTAAAAGCGTTTTCGTTGGCACTTATACTGTTACAGATAAAGCGGTAGTGTTTAACGGCAGGATAATAGGAATTGCTGACTCAAAACTCTACTCGGCCTGGACAACCCGCCTTGTACGTACTAAAGAGGTTGATTCACTCCTGAGGCAAAAGAAACACACGGCAACACCTGAGGCAGAAAATGAAAACTATAATGGCAAGTCAAAAAGCAAAAAGAAAAAGACTAAAGCTAACAACAATCAGCAGCCCGATAAGGAGATGGATGATGAGCCTGTCAAGGTTTATGAAAGACCACCGGCTAATTAAAGCCTGCATACCTGTTGCTATTGTATTACTGACTGCCGGTTGTGCGGATATTTCCCTTAAACCTGAAAGATATGATATTTCAATGAAATCATCAACGCTTGTTAAGTCCCAGAAAGAGCCAATGCCTTGTACCAATGCCATATATATAGAGCCTGAACGAAAACTTGAATTTGAAAGTAATGTTGGAATTTTTATTATGAAGTCATCAAAAGATTCAAAAGAGATTGCTGCTTTCATGGTAGATTATTTACATAAACTCCTTCTTGAAAAAAAGACTTTTCATCTTGTTGAAAAAGTTGAACAGATAGTTACTGACTTAAAACAGACTATGAGATTTTCAAGAGAAAATGGTTACAACCTTATTATAATTGGAGAGATTAATAATATAGCCAGCGGCGGTGAAACGAGACAGTCTCAGATGTCTGCTACTTTCAGAGTAATTGACCCCAAAAGAGAAATCACAATGTTGTACTTTGACAGGTGTGAAACCGGAGATCCTAAAAAAGGGTTTTCTATCGTTGAACTTAAAGGATACAAAATAGCTTCGCCAGAGCCTAAGCAGCTTGGTGCAGCCATTATGACTGGAGCGGCAGATTTGTTAGGTTCACATACTTACGGGAAATCAATCTATTAGCCAGACCATTTGAGGGAATCACTGTTTTTTGACAGCAAAATCGTCAAAACAAATCTCTACGAAAAAACTGCCTGCGCTTGTCTCAAAAGGAAGCAATATCACGGGAGCCTTGGACTTATGGGAAATCATGTGTCCTTTTCCTACAATTATTGATGGAGTGGCAAGGTTAAACTTGTAACCCTTTTCGGAAAGGATTTTTTTAGCTCCGCCAGTTACCATGTTGGTTATCTCACCGACCATATCGGCCACTGTTTCGTCCACCTTATCCAGTTCCTCACCAAGCATCCTGGAGGCTATGTCTATTATGGCTTTCTCGGTAAAGGTAATGGCAATAGAGCCCTTTGTCTGTTCACCGGCAAGACCGATTACTCCTGATACATCCCCCTGTCCAACATTGTCTCGCTTAATCACTGGTTTACCAACCTTTGCCTCAGTCTGTGCCATCGTTGCAAGTACATTCACTATTGATACTAAAAATGGATTTATTATGTCGGCTCTCATTGTATCAGCTCCTTTCTGTCCACACCATTAAATTACCTGACTCTTACTCTGTTTTACCCTGCTACACTAGAAGATTATAACCGAAATACATATTTATTAGCAATTAGAAAATTTGTTTGATAATAATTCCACGTCCACAAAAGTACAAACAGGGAAAGAGGGTTAACTCTTTCCCTGTTTATCACAAAATAACCAAATGATACATTTGTGTTATTTAGCTGCAGGTGATGCTGCCGGAGCTGCTGCTGCAGGTGATGCTGCCGGTGCTGCTGCTGGAGCTGCTGCTGGAGCTGCTGCCGGTGCTGCTGCTGGAGCCGCCGCTGCTGGTGATTCTGCAGGTGCTGCTGCCGCAGGTGATGCTGCTGGAGCTGCTGCTGGTGATGCCTCAGGTGCTGCTGCTGGTGATGCTGCTGGAGCTGCCTCAGCAGATGGCGATGGCGCTGCCGCTGACGGCGATGGTGCCGGTGCCGGCGCTTGTTTACAGCCGGTTAAAGCTGCTACTGACAACACTAAAGACAGCACTAACACAAAGTAAAGCACATACTTCATTTCAAACCCTCCTTTTGTTGTTTGTCGTATTAAACCACATCATGATGTAATATATCAAATGTCAACGTATTATACTATATTTTAAAATATTTTTAAATAAAATAAATTATATTGATTATTTTTTTTATCATAGGCTCCATCTAAAAAAACTGCTGCCTCTTTTCTATGTGATTTATACATAGCTCTGCTGCATTTTAACATTATCGTCTGCTTTAATGTTATAATGCCTTCAAAAAAGTTATGAATTCTTATCAGGACACGATAGCTGCCGTATCAACACCACCCGGTGAGGGTGGTATCGGGATTGTACGTATAAGCGGAAAAGATGCCATTGTAATATCACAAGGGATGTTTAAATCGAAAAAGTACAAATTACCCTCAACAATGCCTGCCTTTACAATGTCTCTGGGGCATGTAATCAACCCACATGACGGTAGCTCTGTGGATGAGGTACTGATAACCGTGATGAGAGCGCCTCACAGCTATACTGCGGAGGATGTGGTGGAGTTTCACTGCCACGGGGGATATTTTACTGTGAAAAAGACCCTTGAGATAACCCTGTCCCTTGGCGCTCGCCTTGCAGAGCCAGGAGAGTTTACATTGCGGGCATTTTTAAACGGACGTATTGATCTATCCCAGGCCGAGGGAGTTCTTGATGTTATAAAATCTAAGACAGCTGAGAGTTCCCGAATTGCCCTTGAACAGCTCTCTGGAGGGGTGTCGGAAAAAATAACGGAGATAGTGTCTGCTTTGACCTTAGCTTGTGCACTGATTGAGGCTCATATAGATTTTTCCGATGAAGATGCACAATTGTCTGATGTGAAAGAAATATTAAAAAATATCGGAGAAATTGAAAAAAAATTGAAACAACTATCTTCAACCTATGAAACAGGGCGACTTTACCGCGAGGGTATGTCTATAGCAATCGTGGGACGCACAAATGTCGGTAAATCCTCTTTGCTTAATGCGCTGCTGGAAAAAAACAGAGCGATAGTGTCAGAAACTCCGGGCACAACAAGAGACACAATAGAGGAGTATTTAAACATTGACGGAATCCCTGCCAGAGTTATCGATACAGCTGGAATAAGACAAAGCACCGAGTATGCCGAACTTGAGGGGATTAAACGCTCTTTATCATCCATCGAGGCCGCTGATGTTGTAGTTGCAGTTTTTGACGGAGGTGCGGAGTTAACCCCCGAGGACTTTTACATTATAGAAAAAACAACAGGGAAAACACTTATAGCTTTAATTAATAAATCTGACCTAAAGGCGGCTTTCCATGCATCTGTATTGGCGGAATCTTATGGTAGTGGCGGACTCACTCCCGTCTTACGCATATCGGCTAAGACCAACGAGGGAATCGGTGCGCTTAAGGATATGATTTTTTCAATTGTAGCCGGAAACTCTCCAGAAGTAAAAAATGGGGTACTTATAACAAACGTAAGGCACAAAAGAGCCCTTGATGAGTGCCTCTTTGCTCTGGCACGGGCAGCCACCCTACTTTCAGACAGTATGCCGCTTGAGCTTGTAGCTTTTGAGCTTCGTACTGCCCTGAACACTATCTCAGAAATTACCGGAGTGGTAACTACTGACAGTATTTTAGATTCTATCTTTGGCAGGTTTTGTATTGGTAAATAGTGTTTTAAAAAATCGTTATCATTTGTTTTCAATGTTGCTCGGTGCTCTTTTCTTTGCTTATGCCATGGACATAAGGATTATAAATCCATACTACAGTTCATGGCTGATGAATGGATACGACTGGTCACAGCACTATCTTGGCTGGTTGTTTTTTAAAACTGAACCATGGCAATTCCCTTTAGGAAAAATCTCCTGTTACAACTCTCAATTTGGTACAAGTATTTGTTATACGGATTCAATAGCACTATTGGCAATTCCATTAAAACTCTTCAGAAAACTGTTTCCTTCTGAAATTCAGTATTTTGGTTTGTTCTTTTTATCATGTTTTGTGCTACAGGGGCTTTTGGGTTTTCTTTTATCCGGATTATTTACCAAAAACCGGTTGATTCAGTTAACAGCAGCCTCATTTTTTATTGTAAGTCCTGTGTTGGTTAATCGTTATCATCACACGTCTTTGTGTGCTCAGTGGGTTATTCTGTGTGCCTTATGGTTTTATTTGAAAGAACATGAGGGAGCATTCCGTAAGGTTTTTGTGAGCTGGTTAACTTTGCACATCGTTACTTCTCTGATTCATCCCTACCTTGAGTTCATAATTCTCTTTGTTTTCATTGCCCACTTGTTTAAACTCCGGTTTATACAAAAAAATATCAATTACCTTCAACTAACGCTTTCTATTGTGTCGGTTTCGATAATGCTTATGTTTAACTGGTGGATTAATGGCTGCTTTATATTTGAGAAATCAACAGAGTACTCGGCGTGGGGGTTTGGGGAAAAGAATCTTGATCTTCTGGCCTTATTTAATCCTTACGGAAGTTCAAAACTGCTATACTTTATGAAAGAGGGAAGTGTATTTTGGGCTGAGGGGTATAATTATCTCGGTTTAGGAGGAATAATACTGCTTTTTGCTGCAGTGGTTGTTTTCCTCAAATCCAACACCATGCGGGAGCAATTAAGAAACTACATACCACTGTTAATTGCCTTATTTTTATTGACTTTAATTGCTATTGGCAATACAGTTACTGTGTATAATCAGATTTTATTTGAAATTCAACTAAGTGACAGACTGAGTAATTTAGCCGGTGTATTCAGATCATCCGGCAGATTATTCTGGGCAGCCTACTACTTTATTATTTATGTTTTGTTATATGTAGTTGTTAAATATTTTCATAGAAAAAGCATTCCAATATTGATAGCATTAATAGCATTACAGGTTTTTGACAATAGTGATATTGATAAATATAAAAAGGACTTTAACCCGGCGGAAAATCCAATAAAATCATCCAAATGGGAGGTTATCGGCCGTGGCAGTGAAAACGTAGTAATAGCAGGAAAAATTCCATGGGATGATGGTAAGTTTTTTGCTCTGTATGCATACAGGCACAATATGAAAATCAACAGAGGATACGTTGCACGTTTTGACTGGAAAGCTCTTCAGTCATACGTAAAAACCCTTAAAATCCAGCTAAAGGAGGGCATGGCAGACCCTAAAAGTGTCTATATCGTGTCAAAAGATATAACTGCGATTTCACAGGACAAGATCACTTGCGGCTTTATAGATAATTTTAAAGTGTGCGTTTCTAAACAATCGGTGCTATCGGAGCTTTTTACAGAGAAAAGAGTTCCACACGGTCTTTTGTAAATTATGGCACAATTATGTTAGCATTGTGTAGAGCGTGTGAAAACAGAAGGAGGTGCTGTACATATGGAAAAGATGAATAACAGACAAGCGCCAAAGAGCGGCGGTTTTACACTCGTAGAGTTAATTATTACTTTGTTGATACTGGGAATACTTGCCGGGATTGCAGTCCCTATCTATTTAGGGCAGAGAGAAAAGTCCAAAAATGTAGAGGCTCAGGAAAATCTCCTAGCACTTAGGCAGCTTCTTGAGCAGTATTATAACGAAAACGGCTGTTATCACAAAACCGGGACCAATTGTGACACTTCTACAACCACAATAAGCGGTGTTGCAAATATACAGGCTTTTCTCACCGGATTTAAGCCAGGCAATGCCAACGGATTATATTTTAACTACAACATCACCTTTAGCAATAATGCTACAACCTTTAATGCTGTAGCCGCCAGATCGGGCACTACAAACGCCAACAATGTCTTTAGTATTGACCAAAATAACAACAGGCAGGGATTTTAAAAAGTATGGAACCCTCACGGCTATTCTAATTTGAATTCAGAAGTATAACAAGGCGGCAAGGAGAAAGCGACGGAGGCGTACTTTTAGTACGTTGAGGAGCTTTTGACGCATGCCAACGAAGTTAGGCGATTGAATTAGAATTAGGATTAAGTCGCAGCAGGGATTTTAATCACCTGACCAGCCTTTATGCTTTCAGGGCTTTTCAAATCGTTTATTTTCATAATATCATTTACCGTGATATTGTAAAGCCGGGAGATTGCATAAAGTGTCTGCCCCTTTTGTATGACATGTCTTTTATAAGTAGGGGCAGCATCCTGAGAGATTTTTACCGGCTTTTCAGTAACGCTTTTCCTTTCTGTTAAGTCAACACCGTCAGAATTCCTATCGGCTGATTGTAAGTCTGAATCAAGGGATGAAATCAGATGTTCTTTAGCACCTTGTGGAATTTTCAGTGTATAGTATTTAGGAAGTGGGAGTTTAGAGTCAAGCACAGGGTTTAATAACTCCGGATTAAGCCTCTGAATGTCATCCACTGTGACAGAAGTGCCTGCAATCAAGTGGTTGAGTTTTATGGCTCTTGTAAGAGTCAAAGTGTCATAGTTTTCAGGATGCTGAAAAACAACATCACTGAAGTACTTGTCATACTCGTCAAGTATCTCTAAAACAGCCAGAAGTTCGGTGTAAAAATTCCTGGAGGCAAAACCAAACGCCGGGCCGTCGTAGTTATCCACAATGTAGCAGATATCCGTGGTAGCGGTTCTCTCCACAGCCCGTTGCATCCCATAACAGCCGTGATTATATGCCGTAATGGCAAGTGGCCATGAGTGCAGTTGTTCATAATTGAAAGCGAGGAGTTTTGACGCTGCAGTAGTTGACTTAATTGGATCAAGCCTCTCATCAACAACCTTATTAATTTTAACATACTTTTTGGCCGTATATCTGGTAAATTGCCAAAGCCCGGCTGCATTTGCCCACGAGTAGGCATTGATGTCAAAAGCCGACTCCACAAATGGAAGACGTGTCAGCTCTGTCGGCAAACCCCTTTCAGCAAATACCTCCTCCATGTTTTTTAGGTACAGTGTGCTGCGGCTCAGCGCTTTTTTAAACCTGTCACTCTGTCCCACCTGAACCCTGAGCCGGTCTGCCGCATCTTTGTAACCGCTTCTTATGCCATTACTGTAAAGTAAATCATAGACACGTTTGTCCTCACCGGTAAGTCTTTCCAATTCATATGGTGGCATAGCATCCAGCCTTTCCAGTATAGCCTTGTATTTTCTTAAAACAGGAGATACGGCAAATGCTCTCATTTTTTTGTCTTTACTCTCGTTCTCTGTTAACTCAACAGTTTCATATATGACTCCCATTGCTCTTTTGTCGTGAATAACAGCCTGGTGATTGCTTACGCTTGTAAATATCTTTTTCCAAAAATCAACCTGATTGCGAAGTTCTGCCGGCGTCCTGAACTGGGAGGATCTTTGCAGTCTGAAAATGTTTTCAGTGGAGCTGATTTTACTGTCGGAGGTTGCTGCCGTTGTCGGCCCTTGCCGCAAATACAACTCCTCTGCCCCACAATTGCTATGAGTTGGAATTAATACTGATGAAAAAATCATTATAAAAAAAGTCACCATAGTTTGCTTTTTCATGTTCGTATCTCTCCTCGCTCTAAAATTATGATAATCTCACCATTCCGGGCAGTTACTGTTATCATTTCAAAATCATATTTTGATATTGTCTTATACGATGTAAGCATCTCTAAAATCTCTGCCTGACTCCACACATGGAAATGTATACTATAGCCCTTTGCCATAAGTTCTGAGCTCCAGCGGCTTATATCCTCCTCTTTTTTAAATTTATCAACATGTTCAGCCCAGTCTCTAAAGTGTGTTTCCCTGCTTGTTTCTGTTCCCTCGTGAAAGTCCCTGAGCAGATGTTCAAAATCAGTGGTTTGGCGGTCTTTGTCAAATGTGTAACGTTTGTCGGGTACGGCAAAATACAAAATACCCTTGATCTTTAAAACTCTCAGCATGTTATTTAATGCCTCTATCACATTTTCGCAGTGCTCAAGAAAATGGTTTGCTATTACAAAATCCTGTGAAAGGTCTGCTATTGTAGAAAGTTTCTCTCCATTATCAATTATATCAACCTTTAGGAATGAATCAATGTCGGAATAATGTTCTTCTAGTGTTTCATTTGGAATCCTGTCCACATATGACACTCTTGCAGAGGCGGGAACTTTAAGGGGTTTATTCAGCGCCCCTATCTCTATCCCATCACCAAATATGTACAGTGCAGAGTATAACTCCCTTATTTCAAAATAATTCTTTTGTAAACAAATTTGAACCATTTCTATAAAAGTAAGAGTCTGTGTGTCTATAGTTGCACTTAAAACCTCTCCGGCATTGAAAAGACCACTGTTTATAATTTCCTCAATCAGATGAATAAGGCTGATTGTACCTTTTTGAATTTCAAATTGAATTGCCTCGGCCATGCTGAATCCGTCACCATGAAGACGAATGAGTTCCTTTAGCTCACCTGTGCTAAATATCTTCATTAAATAAGAAAGGGTTATTTCCTTTAACTTTTCGGTACTAAATAGCTTTGGTAAATAAGAAATTGCTATTTCTTTTAACTCATCCTGGCTAAACAACCCATCTCTGAGGGCTAAGTCTATAAACTCACCTTTAACAAATATTCTGAATTTGAATATTATCTTTAAAACCCATATAAATAGCGTTGTAATATATTTTCTGATTGACCTAAGGGCAGGTTTTACAACAGCATCTATCACAAGTGATCCCTTTATCAGGCTACCGTAAAGGTTCTGCGCTTAGTTTGGATTTAAGTCTGAGGACTGCCTGAGAGTGAAGCTGACACACTCGTCCCTCTGAAAGACTTAACACTTTCCCTATTTCTTTCATTGTTAACTCATCCCAATAGTACAAAGAAAGCACCAGTTTCTCCTTATCAGGCAAGGATGCTATGTGGCCTGCAAGAATCCTCTTTTGAGATTCATCCACAAGTTTAGTGAGCACATCACGGCCTGAAATGTCCGGTATGTTTTCCATGACATTCATCTCCTCGCCGTCTGATGTCTTAGAGCTAAAGTCCTCAAACCGGAGAGTTATCACTGAGTTTGCATCTTTTAATATCTTATAGTAGTCATCCACGCTTATATTTAACTCGTTTGCAATTTCCACATCCTCAGGAGCTCTGCCCAATGATTTTTCAAGCTTTGAATGCACGGATTTTAATTCGTTAACCTTTTCCTTAAGCGAGCGCGGCGCTGTGTCAAAGGTACGGATTTCATCCAGCATGGCGCCCTTTATCCTGAACTCGGCAAAGGTTTTTAGCTTGGCTCTGTTTGCATCGTAATTATCAATAGAGTCCAGTAAACCCATGACGCCCACGCTTATAAGGTCGTCAGTGGTCAACTGTGGCGGCATACGGCTTGATAATCTGTAAGCCGTATATTTTATGAAAGGAAGAAACTCTTTTATAATCTCTTCTTTCTGTTCATCGCTAAGTTCTGATTTATATTTTTTCACGTTCACTGTCTCATATTATACATTTTCCTCAGAGGTAGCGGAAAGTAAATTGCCAATAAAAAACTGCAGCGAACCTTTAACTCTGTGTTTGGTTCTGCTCATCAGCTTATAAGCAAGGTCGGTTACCTTTTTAGAAGCCTTTCCGGCAGGGTTTACTTCAAGAAAGGCTCTTTGTTGCCGCACAGCAGCCGGCACGGCTGCATCGTAGGGGATATAGCCTAAGTAATCAAGAGAAACATTTAAAAACTTATCAGCCGCCGTGGCCAGCCGTTTAAATACCTCTCTGCCCTCCTCCTCTCCCTGTACATTATTTACCAGCACGCTGAACTCCTTTTCCTGATACCGGGTGTAGAGCACCTTCATAAGCGCATACGCATCAGTCATAGCAGTTGGCTCAGGTGTTGCCAGAATTATGATTTCCTGTGCTGCTATACAAAAAAAAGCCACATTTTCCGATATGCCTGCTGCCGTATCTATCAGCATGACGTCCACATTACTGTTAAAACTCTCAAATTCGTCAAGCAGTCTTAACCTCTGAAATTCATCCAATACGGTTAACTCCTGAACTCCGGAGGAGGCAGGCAAAATCTTTATTCCGTGAGGTCCCTCCACGATTATGTCAGCAAGTCCCATCTCTCCGTTTAGCACATTTTGCATATTGTACTTTGGAGCAAGGTGTAAAAGAACATCTATATTACTTAGTCCCAAATCGGCATCAAGAATCAGCACCTCATGCCCCAGTTTTTTCATAGCTATTGCAAGATTTGCAACTATATTGGTCTTTCCCACTCCGCCCTTTCCACTTGCCATGGCTATCGTACGGATGTGTTTTTCTCTACCGCCTGCTCCGCCTCCTCTTAACATTTATAAAACTCCTTTTTTAACACCAAATCAGCTATCCTTTCCATTCCTGCAAACTCTATATCATCCGGCACCTTTTGGCCTGTCGTGATATAGGCTATCGGCTTTTGATACGTTAACGCCATATTATACACTGAGCCATAGCGTACTGCCTCATCCACCTTCGTGTAGCCGAGGTAATTTATCGGCAGCCTTCTGTAGTAACGGTACGCCTCAGTCATAAACTCATCGTCACTGTTGGCACTCATTAGCAGATGCACCTCTATGGGTAAATCCGAAAGACATATCTCTGCCATGTCATCCATGTACGCCTCATCCATCGGGCTCCTTCCTGTCGTATCTATGTATATTATGTCCTTTGTGTCTGCAAATCTCAAGAGCGTGTTTTTTAACTCTGCCGGGGTTGAGGCCACAGCAAGGGGTATTCCCATTATACGGGCATAAATCCGCACCTGCTCCACTGCGCCTATCCGGTATGTGTCAAGATTAATTATGGCTGTTCTTTTACCCTCACGTATTGAATTTGCCGCAAGTTTGGCTATCGTTGTAGTCTTACCCACACCGGTTGGCCCTATCAGCATTATTGCCTTTCTGTCTGTGTGCTTGTCCTTTATTTTTATGTTAGACATAAGCAAAGAGGGCAGGTCCTGGACGTCATTTGCCTTTTCACATAAAAGCACAGCATACTCCTCACGTATTGCCCTGTCTTTCAGATAATAGAGGAGCATTCTTTTTTTGGGCGGCAGGGACATTTCAAACCCAAGGTTTTTCATATCCTCTATGCTGTCTCTTAAATACTCAATCTCGCTTTGTACCTTAACTGTCATTTTATTAAGAAAATGCTCTAACTCTCTTCGTGTAAAAGCCGGTTCGGTTATGTGGTTTACTGGCTCAGGATTGGTTTCAACAGGTTTATGCACTGCCGGTTTAATATCAGCAACCAGCGTCTTTTCTGCCCTCTCAACAACTGGCGTTGCCTTATTAACAGCACTCTCTGCCACATCAGGAACTGCCTCATGCCTCAGCTGAGCCTTACCCTTTGCGCCTTTTTTGTCATCCTTAGAGGCTTTTGCAGAATGTGAGGTGCTTTCTTTGCTAAAACTCCGTATTTTTTCCAAAATATTAAGGTCATTTTTGAGTCTTACTGCCCGTGTGTCATAGGTTCCGGCTTTAGGCGAATCATAGTCAACTGCGGCAGTTACCTCCACGCAGGGGTTTGCCCCCTTAAGCTCCTCTGTTGACAGAATTATAGCATCCTCACTTAATTCCTTCTTGACCATAGAAAGAGCCTCAGCAAAGGTCCTTGCCTGAAACTTTTTAATCTTCATATCTGATCACTCCTAATGTATAAAGCCTTGCCGAGGAAATCTCAGCATTAGAAAGAACCACTACGGCAGGTACAAACTTCTCAAGCAGACGTTTTAAAAACCTTCGTATATGAGATGAACACAGGATTATCGGCTGAACTCCCCTTAAATTATCCTTGTCCATCAGTTTTTCCACTCCTTTAACAAGCCTGTTTATAATGTCAGGGTTAATTGACTCACCCGTTTGCACACTCCTGCCGATTGAGGACTCAAAGCGCGGATCTAAGGTAAAGACCGGCACAGAGCCGTCCTGCATGGCATACTGCTTGCTAATGTGTCTGCCAAGGGCCTGTCGTACGTACTCGGCCAGCATATCAGGGTCTTTTACGTTTGGAGCATAATCCAGTATTGTCTCAAGCACGGTCACTATGTCATTAATCGGCACACGCTCCCTGAGAAGATTCTGCAGCACTCTCTGAATGCCTCCTAGGGTCATAAGGGCTGGAACCAGCTCCTCCACTATCTTTGGATACGTACGTGTTACGTTGTCAAGCATGTTCTGTACTTCAGTTCTGGAGAGGAGCTCCCAACAGTGTTTTCTTATTAATTCTGTCAAATGAGTGGCAATAACAGTCGGTGTATCCACTACCATATAGCCAAGAACCTGTGCGTTTTCTATGTTAACCTCTTCTATCCAGTAAGCAGGAAGGCCAAAGGCCGGCTCTTTAGACGGTATGCCGTCTATTCGCTCCACATCGTCTGAGGCTACTGCCAGCCAGTAGTTCATCATAACCTCGTTTCTTGCTGCCTCTATGCCCCTTATAATAAAGCTGTACTCATGGGGGCGCAACTGCAGGTTGTCGCGTATGTGGACTGGGGGAATAACAAATCCTATGTCTTTAGCAAGCTGCCGTCTCATTGCCTTTATCTTACCAAGAAGTTCACCGCGCTGCTCCTCAACTAAAGGTATCAGGCCATAGCCGATTTCAAGAGTGAGCGGATCTATTTCTATAAAAGTCTCAGGCTTGGCCTCCTCCTGAGGCACCACTGCTGTTTTTTCCGCAAGCTCCTCCTCCTTTGTCTTTAATGTCAAAAGGTAAGCAAGGCCTGAGGCCGCCGCGGCTATCAATAAAAACGGTACGTGGGGCAGGCCTGGGATTATTGCAAAAACAAACAAAACACCGGAGGTTGTAAAAAGAGTCTTAGGATTTATAAATATCTGGCCTGTAATATCCTGGCCCATGTCGGATTCTTTACCGGCACGGCTGACCACTATACCTGCCGCTGTGGATATTAACAGGGCCGGTATCTGAGTTACCATACCGTCTCCGATGGTCAGTATTGTATAAGTCTGAAGGGCGTCCACTATAGGCATGCTCTTTTGAATAACACCGATAAAAATTCCGCCTAAAATGTTTATACCGGTAATGATGAGGCCAGCTACGGCATCTCCTCGTACAAACTTGCTGGCACCGTCCATAGCGCCGTAAAAGTCCGCCTCCTGCGCTATCAGTTCACGCCGCTTCTTAGCAGCTTTTTCGTCTATAAGGCCTGCGTTTAAATCAGCATCTATGGACATCTGTTTGCCAGGCATAGCGTCTAACGTAAAGCGTGCCGCAACCTCTGCAATTCTGCCGGAACCTTTAGTAATAACCACAAAATTAACTATGACAAGAATCAGAAATATGATAAGTCCTACCGAGTAGTTGCCGCCTACCACAAAGTTTCCAAATGACATTATGACGGCTCCCGCTGCCTCTATTCCCTCGTTGCCCTTAACAAGCACAAGCCGTGTTGTTGCCACGTTTAAGGAAAGCCGAAAGAGAGTGGTCAAAAGCAGCAAGGTCGGAAATACCGAAAAATCAAGCGGCTTTTGTATATATATGCTGGTTATCAGTATCACTATAGCTATTGCGATTGATATGGAAAGCAGCATGTCAAGCAAAAAAGGAGGCAGTGGTATAAGCATTACCCCAAGAATGCTTACCACTGCTATTGAAACTATTATCTCCGCTCTTTCGCGTATGATTTTAAGCCAATCCATGAGTGTTTCCTAAATCTTTCCCTGAAGCTTATAGATGTATGCAAGGATTCTTGCAACAGCTTTATAAAGCTCCTGAGGAATATATGTGTCAATATCTAATTTAAACAAAAGCCGTGCCAGTGGCTTATCCTCAACAACAGGAACCTTGTGTTTTCGGGCAAGTTCTCTGATTTTCTCTGCTACAAACCCGGAGCCCTTTGCCACTATCTTAGGCGCTCCCAAATCCCCCTCCTTATACAGTATGGCAATGGCAAGGTGAGTCGGGTTTGTTATTACCACTGTTGCCTTTGGCACCTGAGCCATCATACGCCGTCTGGAAATTTCCCTCTGGATGCCCCTTATTTTTGACTTAACCTTAGGGTCTCCCTCAGTATCCTTGTGTTCCTCTTTGATTTCCTGTTTTGACATCTTTATGGACTCTTCAAACCGGTATTTCTCTATTACAAAACTCACCAGGGCTATAATAAAAAGATACAAAAACCCATACCATATAGCCTCTTTCAGCAAATCATAAGCCGCATAGGTCATCTGATTGAAATCTTTCACCAACAGGTATGAAAACTTAACGATATCGGCCTTAATTACAAGATAAAATATTAGTATTCCACCAATAAACTTAAGCAGGTTTTTAAGAAAATCGAAAATACCGTTTATTGAAAAAAGCCTCTTAATTCCCTCAATTGGATTCATTCTGCCAAAGTTCAACTCCATATCCTTAAGCATAAAACCAACCTGGCTAATCTCTGAGGTAACTGCAAGCACTATAACACCCAACAGGAACGGGAACAACAGCAGCAGTGTTTTTGCCATGGCAATCTTTATGGCAATAAAAGGGTCCGTTCCGTATGAAAGGGTCAGAAAGTTTACGGTTATCCCCTTAGCGCTGACGATAAAGTGCTTGCCGCCAAAGTAAAGCACAAGCATCATGCCGGCCATGCCTGCAACAGAGGTAAGCTCCTTAGATCGGGCAAATTGTCCCTTTTCACGTGCCTTTTGCCGCCGTCGCGGTGTAGCTCGTTCTGTTCTTTCCTGTCCTTCAGCCATCTTTCCCTATGTTTCCTATTTTGTTGACAGTTCCATAGCGCGGTACATATCGTGCTTCATATTCGCTATGTTTATACCAAATAAATATATCATGAGAGGTAAACAAGCTATCATGAGGGTCAATCCTACGAAAATAAATATTGGAAAACTGACAAAGAATATATTTATCTGTGGGGCTGCCTTATATAGAAGTCCAAGCAGCAGGTTTGCCGTAAGCATTCCGACCGTAATAGGGGCAGCAATCTTTATTGCCAAAACAAATAACTGGGAACCTCCCATAAAAGCGTCAATCATTGATCTGTTCAGCACAATTTTATCCGGAGGCAGGAACTCATAACTTTTTACAAACATCGTGATTAAATCATGGTGGGCATCCATAGAGAGAAACAGCAGGGTTAGAATAACGCCAAGAAGCCTGCTGACCTCAGCCGATTGGCCAAAGTCAGGATCAAAAGTGCTCGCAACGGAAAGAGACATACTGTTACTTATAAAAGTTCCGGCCATGTTAACGGCGGTAAAGACAAAGCGTGCCCAACTGGCAAACAACATGGAAAAAAGCAACTCTTTTCCCAAAAACAACGGAATACGCTCGTTTTCACTGAAGTGAACATTGACAATAGGCGTTAATAGCACAGCAATGGCAACGGCAAAGGCGATTTTAATCTGAGTTGGAATGTTTGTACTGCCGAATATTGGCATCATGGCAACAAATATGGACGTCCTGATGAGTATAAACAAAAAATTCCCTATCTGCTGAGTTGCCATCTGGGCATTTATAAACTGGTTTATCTCTTGCACTTTTACCTGACATACATGGGCATTCTTTCAATTAAATGAGTCGTAAAAGTAATCATAATCTTTGCAAACCAAGGCAGTAAAATAAAAATACATAAGAATACGGCTACCACCTTAGGCACAAAGGTAAGTGTAAACTCCTGCAGTTGTGTTATTGCCTGAAAAAAGCTGACAAGCAAACCCACTATCATGCTGACTAAAAGTATCGGCGATGCCAATGTCAGCAGAGTTTTAAACACTTCCCCTGATATATCTTTAACGGCTTCAATTGTCATTGGAAACTCCTTACGACAGTGCCTATAATAAGATTCCACCCGTCAACCAAAACAAACAAAAGAAGTTTAAACGGCAGAGAAATCGTAACCGGAGGCAGCATCATCATACCCATTGAAAGCATAACGCTTGCCACTACCATGTCAATAATGATAAAGGGAAGGTAGAGTAAAAAGCCCATCTCAAAAGCTGTCTTAAGCTCACTTATCACAAAGGCAGGAGCAACCACTTTAAAGGGCACATCCTTTGGCTCATAAGGCTGGGGGGACTTAGAGAGTTGAATAAACAGGGCTATGTCTTTTTTCCGGGTCTGTTTCAGCATAAAGGACTTGACTGGTTCTTCACCGCGCTTAACCGCCTCAGTCAGTGTAATTTGCTTGTCCATATATGGGGTTATAGAATCCTTGGCAAGTTTATCAAAAGTAGGGGCCATTACAAAAAACGTAATGAAAATGGAAAGCCCGACTACTACCGCATTAGGCGGTATCTGGGCTCCGCCGATAGCCTGCCGCAGAAAAGACAGAATAATCACTGTGCGTGTGAAAGATGTCAACATTATCAGCATTGCAGGTATGAGCGACAGAAAACTCATTAGTAAAAACATAGAAACAAGCGGGTGGTCAATATTAAAATTCATCCCTTGTTACCTCCCTGTACCGGCTGATGCAGTGTCCTGGACTTGCAGACTCTTGACCTCGGTATCTAACCTGCCCTTAAAATCCAGTACATCCGGTGATGATTCTTTAATTGTCATAAGAAGCCGAATATCGTTTTGCGTTACTGATATAATTAACAGATCGGCCCCTGCCTTAACCATAGCTATTCCCCTTTTTGGACCAAGCGGCAGGTACTCTTTCATAGCAAGAAAGCCACCCTGTTTGCCCCGTTTCTTCATATAATATGACATACCGTATATGATTAAAATCACTGCAAGAAGCGCAAAAACCATCTGTATAACAGCAGCAGTCATCTTAATTGCTTTAACCTCTCGTTGGGGCTTACAATGTCAGTAAGCCTGATTCCAAACTTCTCGTTTACAACAACAACCTCTCCCCGTGCTATAACCTTCTGGTTAACAAGTATTTCCATCGGCTCTCCAGCAAGCTTATCAAGCTCAACAACTGAGCCCTGGCCAAGCTGCAACAGGTCTTGAATCATCATCTTTGTCCTTCCTATCTCCACTGTTATAGTAAGAGGAATATCAAGCAGAAACTTTATATCTCTCATGCCCTCCTTTGGGGCGTCTTTATCTAATTCCTGGAAATCAGCCTTTACCGCTTCCATTTAAATACCTCCAAAATCATTGAATAACTCCTGTTATCTTTATAGCCTGGTTACCTTTTCGCACTCCCGGCAAACACTTTAGTTTAGTGACGCCCTCAACCTTTACGACAAGCTCATCAGTCACTGAGCTACTGAGAGGAATAACATTACCAACCTGCAGATTTAAAAGCTCCTCGATAAGAAGCTCTGTCCTGCCAAGCTCAACACTCATATTTACCTCTGACACCATAAGGATGTCTTTGAGCCTTGCCACCCACCTGTGGTCAGTTTCGAGTTTTTCAGCCTGAATACCGGAGTAGAGCTTTTCCTTTACCGGTTCTATCACAGAGTACGGTATGCAGAAATACATCTTACCAGTAAAATCCTCGACCTCTATATGCACCTCAATTTTTATGATTACCTCTGTTGGGGTAACAATGGTTACAAACTGGGGGTTCATTTCAGATCCAACGTGTTCGGGCTGAACCGTGGCTACTCCTCTCCACGCTAAAGCAAGGTCCTTTAGAACCATCCCTACGACTTTTTTGATTATACGCTGTTCTATGGGGGTAAAATACCGGCCCTCACTCTTTGTATTGCGGGCAGTTGTAGCGCCAAAAAAGTACTCTACAAAGGCAAACACGGCAGGCGCCCCTATTACAAACAGTGAATACCCTTTCAGTGGCTCCATCTTAAATATGTTTATGCTGGAGGGCAGAGGGAGGGTTTTCATAAACTCACTGAATTTCATCATCTCAACACCGTGAATATTGACATCAACAAACTTCATTATGATGGCTGATATGGAGTTTCTGAAAAACCTGGCAAAACGCTCATTAGCTATTTCAAGGCCTGGCATCCTGCCGCGGATGATTCTCTCCTGATTGGTCAGGTCATAGGTCTTAACACCGGATTCACCCTCAGAGGAGGCCTCTGTTTCGATGCTTCCTGCCTGAACTCCTTTAAGCAGGGCATCTATTTCATCCTGTGACAGTATTTTATTCATATGTTTTTCACTCTACTGCACCACAAAGTCTGTAAAATAAATGTTTGTTATCAAATCCTCTCCCAGTGCCTGATTAACACGGGCAAGCATCTCGTCTTTTAACATTAGTTTACCATCCGGTCCGGATATGGACTCCAGATTTTTTGAACTCAGAAGTATAATTATAGCATCTCTGAGAACAGGCAGCTTTTCCTTCATAGCAGCCTCCATCTTCTTATCCGGTATTTCTATTTGCACGGTTATTTTCATATATCTGCCGGGGTCAACGAGATTTACCACAAATGGCTCAAGTGGCACAATTGCACCGGTATCATGCCCTTCTTTCTTTGGCTCTTTGTGTGCCTTCTTTTCTTTCTTTTCTACCTTCTCCTCAACCGGTTTCTCAGGCTCTGCTGCGGTATTATCGTGTTTTTTCAAAAACTTGTTGTAACCTATATAGCCAGCTCCCACTAACACAAGGGCAATGCCTAAAAAGATTATTAGTTGCTTGATATTTAGTTTCTTTTTTGGTTGTGGACCTTCTAACTGTTCTTCATCCTGCTCTTCTTTTGACATAATCTGTGTGTACACCCCCTTGTGTATAAATTACACCTTCTAACTTATTATATCAAATTTCATGCCAGAGAGCAATAGCTAAGTAAAACAGGCGATTTCTCTGTTCAGACGTAGTCAAGCGATGATGTTTTACGTCAATGAATTGACAAAAAAGCTGCCTTTCAAACAGTTCTTACTGTTTTGAGTTCAGAAAGACAGTTAGGATGTAGAGAAGCCGGGAAGAATCATTTTCTTTTCATCTTATAGAGGGCAAATGTCCGGCCACGCTCTGTGTAGAGGTGGACTTTTTCACAATCGTAAGTGTCAAGAATTCTTTGGCAAAAACCCTTCTGCACAGGGTCTGCCGTGTTACACCAGTAATTATAATGAAAATATACGTTTCCGCTGTAACGGTCAAACAGATTATTTATTCTGTCAACGTTGTTTGTGGCAGTTGAGCTCTGAACAGCGTTAGCGCCCCACAGCAAAAACATATTTGGATTGTGGGTTAACACAATGGAATTGCTTTTATCTATCATGGTAAGCATCTTCTGAGCCTCCCGATAATCCACCCGGCACTCCCATGATTCCTCACCCAGAGACCGTATGTGCGGCATAAAAGATATGAATATATAGAAAAGCACAATTAATGGTATTAATTGTATATGCGTTCCGGAGTCTTTAAACAATCGCTGTATTTGAAAAAAACCGGCGCCAGCCAGTATGGATAGCGGCATGTAAGACACCAGTGAGTACCGTACATCTTGTCCGTAGCTGTAGCTACCGGCATAAAAAAACAAAAATATTCCAAACAGCAGGATAAACCACATCCCTAACAGCAGTTTCTCTTTGAGAAAAGTCCTCCCCGCTGTTATTCCAATCAGGGCAAGGCCAGTAAAGACCGCCGGAAATCTGACGTTGTTGAGATAAAAGAGACCGTTAACCTTTAAGTTATTCAAAAAATATGAAATTGACATCCTGTCCCCGCTTGAGCCCCAGTTTTCATTCCTTACCGAATATATCTGCAAAATATGGGTCATTGCAAGCACAAGTGAAATGAGCATAAAAATGTATAACCACCTCGATTTCAACAAAGCCCTGTCTTTCAATAAAACATACGTAAACATAACCGGTAAAATTAAAATAGCCTCAAGCCGGAATTGAAGTGAAAAGGGGAGCATTACCGAAAACAAAAACAGTGATTTAATATCCCGTTCTTTCATATAAATCAGAAAACACAGTATCGTTGCACCAGGAAAAAGTATGGAGGAGGGTTCAACAGCAGCCGTGTTGCTCCAGATTATGTTTTCAGGAATCATGGTAAATATGAGCGCTGCAAGTATGGAAAGCGTGACCTCCTCAAACAGGAGATTACTGATTAAAAACACAAGCAAGGTGGACAGAACAAACACGGCATTATTATATATAAACCCTGTAGCCTCAGCAGATCCAAACATTTTAAAAAGCAGACTTAACAGAAACGGATAAGCATACGGCTGCTTATTAAATTCAATGTTGTCGCACCCATAAACGCCATAGTGGTTATTGCCGTCATTGCACATGCCAGCCTTACCTAAAAACCCGATGTTTTGCCCAATGCTTAGATAAATGTTCTCGTCATAATAGATTCTGTGAATACGCGGTGCAACTAAGACCACCAAACACAGCGCAAACGCTACAACTGCTCCCAGTGAATACATTTGCACTTTCGTTAACTTAGTAAACACTGCGGTTATTGTTTTATAATTAAACAACAGCCCCAGCACTATCAGAATAAAATTAACAGCAAGAGCGGCTGGAATCGCTGTTATAAGATGCTGCCTTATAGTGTCGGAACTATTTCCGTGGGCATAATTATGGGCTGACACTAAAATCGCGACAAATCCTGCCGCAATAAAATACCACTCTTTCTCAACTATGGATTTCGTCTGCTTTTTAGGCGTATTTTTCGTTTTCAACTAAATAGTCACCTATTGCCATGTATCTGTTTTTAGCCTCGATGAGGGTTTTTACTGCATCTTCAGGGCTAAAAACCAGTGGTTGTCCATGAATATTAAAACTCGTATTTAGCACAACTCCTCTGCCGGTTAGTTTTTTTAATTCACACAGAAGATTATAAAACACACCGTCTCTTTCGTCAACAACCTGCGGCCTGCACACTCCTCTTAAGCTTACGATGCCTCTCATCTCCGGTATAAATTCCGGTTTCACTCTGTAGCCCATGGCCATAAACTTATTGTAGCTGATGTTGCTGTTACGGTCTATTATGGTGTCAAAATCCTCTTTTAATATGGATGGACAAAAGGGCTGATACCACACACGCATTTTAAGTCTGAGATTAAGACGGTTTTTGATTTCCTCTGAGTTAGGAAGCGCAAGGATGCTCCTTCTGCCAAGTGCCCTCGGGCCATACTCCATAGCTCCCTGAAACCAAAACACTATGTTACCCTCTGAAATCAGTTTTGCAGTCTCTTTGGCTATATCTGTTTTCTTTTCAAATTTCAGGTTTTTCGTTTTTAATACATCTGTAATATCGGAGTCCTTAAACCCTGTACCCCAAAACACATCGTTAAACTCATATTTTGACACTCTGTTTAACTCATAATTAGCGCACATAGCCGCACCCGCGGCAAGTCCGCCGTCTCCCATGTGAGGATATACAAAGCAATCGGAAACTCCCGAAAGCTCACTTATCAGCATATTTACCACAATATTGGAAAACAATCCTCCCGCAACGGCAATCTTGTCACAGCTGGATATTGTGAGAGCGTTTCTTACAAGCTGCACAACATGCACCTCAAGCACCCTCTCTGCCATATAGGCAAACTGCTCAGAGGGATAGTGCCATAGGATTTTCTTTAACTTATCGTACATCTGTATGGAGCCGTATTTTGCACTGACGTTAAGCCCCTCGATTTGAAAAAACTCAAGCATCGGATTCTTTGTGTCATCTATCGGGTAGGCATAGTCGGCAAGCGCCATGACCTTTCCCTCATCCTCCAACTCTCGCATGTTTAACAGATTTGTTACGTGTTCAAAGAATATTCCAAATGAATTCCTTCCGCTTATCGTTTTTATTGAACTTAGCCTGTTATTATCGAACACACTTATACTGCCGGAGAGTCCGTCTCCTATTCCATCAAGCGTCACAACAAGGGATTTATCATTTCCTGAGCAAAACGCCGCCGCGGCGGCGTGACAGTCGTGATGGCCGTACTGATGGAAATTGACATTTTTAAACCCCAAACTTTTTAGTTCTTTTATTAACAGATGGTGGCTGATACGCCGGCTTAGTGCTGACGGACCAATTTCTGTCAGTATGTACTTAGCTCTCTTTTTTAAGCCTTGAAATGCACCCTGCTCTGTTTTCCGTCTTCGGATAAGATAGTACTGCTCTTTAAGGACAGGAAATGCGCGTGTCAGTGTTTTGGAAAAATCAGTTGTGCAACTGCTTACGCATTTAATGTCACGAGGCTCTAAGTTTAAAGCGCTCAAACATGCCTTTATGGAAAGCACAGGGAATCCAGCCTCTAATTTCCTTCTTGAAAGCCTCTCCTCGTTTATAGCAACAAGGACCCGGTTGTCCTCTATGATGGCAGCCCCTGCGTCATGGCCATCCCATATCCCAAGTATATACATGCTTATTCCACCACCTTTAAAAATTTCAATGTTGACACTATGGTTTTAAACAGTGAGCGTGGATTCATCAGTTTTATAATCCCTGAAATTACCGTGAATCTTAAGTAAAACTCCCTTACAGCCTGTGTTCTTATCTTTTCCACTTCTTGTGGCGATATGCCCTCTAAGGACATAACAGCGTGTTCCTGCCGGTAGGAGCTGAAATCACCTGTGTCTTTTATCCAGCCGTTATTGAGCGCTGTGTTGTAGAGTTCTGAGCCGGGAAAAGGAACGGCACAGTAAAATTGTGCAAAGTCGAGGTCTAAGCCCAGCACTTTCCGTTTAGTCTCTAAAGCTGATGAGACAGTCTCGTTAGGTAGCCCAAATATTATATGCCCGGACGTTTTTATCCCAGCTTTTTTAGCCGCTGTAAGTGTTTTTTTAATCTGCTCAAACCCTATGTTTTTTCTCACACCCCTAAGCACCTCCGAGTTAACCGACTCTATTCCAAAACTAATCATCCAGCATCCGGAACGTTTCATTAATTGTAATAACTCCTCGTTCACCGTGTCAATTCGGCTATTACAGACCCATGAAATATTCACTCTTTTCGTTATCAATCCCATACAGAGTTCTTTAACGAAAGCAGGATTAGCTGTAAATGTCTCAGCCCAAAAGAAATACTCCCGCACACCGTATTTCTCTATATCAGCGTTAATCTCTTCAACTATGGAGTCAACCGTCCTAAGCCGTATCTTTTTCCCGTAATACGTCTGGCTTGTGCAAAATGTACACGGAAAATGGCATCCCCTTTGTGGCATCACCATAAGAAACGGAGTGGCTTTAAGCGGCAGGGTGTATGAGGTGATATTAATCAGACTCCAGTTGGGAAAAGGCAAGGCGTCGAGATTGGAGGCAAACTCTCTGTCATCATTTCTTACAATATCACCGTTAACGGCTCTGAATGTTATTCCCTGCACATTGTGTAAATTATGCAAATTATTGACTGCTTCAAGGGCTGTTATTTCAGGCTCATTTCTAATGACTATGTCTAAGCCAGCCGCCTGCATAAGAGACTGTGCGTCAAAGACGGTTACATGGGTACCGATAACTATGGTGGTAATTACCGGTTTTTGCTCTTTTATCAATGCTGCAACAGCAAGGTCGTTGGTAATTGTCGGAGTGCCGGTACTAAGAATTGCAACATCAGGGTTAAATGAATCAATTAAGGACTTAAGGCCGTGTAAACTAATGTTTTCGGCAGGGGCATCTGTTACTCTTACCTCATGCCCGTTTTCCTGTAACAGGGTGGCAATATAAACAAGTGAAAGCGGAGGCCACAGGGTTGACCAAATGCCGCTTTGCTGAGTGCAACGCCCCTCTCTTGTGAACTTCTCACCGTAAGCATCCGGCGGATTTAAAAGCAGAACTTTCAATTTATATAATCAGATATTTAATCAACGTGTAGCCATATCTGAGCCAAACCTTAGACAATCGTATTTTAGAGTAACCGGCCTTGCGTTTATGCTCGTGTGAGGGGACCTCTGTCAGCCTGAATCGCTTTTTCAGGGTTTTCATAATCATTTCCTGCTCTATGGTGGTAATATCTTCTTTAAGGTTTAGTTTTTTTGCCACGTCTTTTTTAATTGCTCTGAAACCGTTTTGTGAATCACTGATTCTTACTTTGAATCGCCAGTTTATACAGGCAGTGATAAAGGAGCTGCCCATCAGTCTGAAAAATTCGTCAAAACCGCCGTGCAGTTCGCTTGAGCCGCCAAGCAAGCGGGAGCCAGTGACGTGGTCAGCCTCTCCTTTAAGAATTGGCTCTACTATTTTTGGAATATCGTCAGGGTCGTGAGAGCCGTCTGCATCTATGAAGACAATTATATCGCCTTTAGCCTCATTAATGGCGTCTCTTAAGGCAGCACCCTTTCCCTTGCCGCTGTCTGTTATACATTTAACGGAAAGATTTTTGGCAATCTCTGGTGTCCCATCCGTAGAATGGCCGTCAATAACAATAATCTCATCACCGTACCTCTTGCAGCCCTCTATAACATTGCCAATGGTTGCCGCTTCATTTAATGCAGGAATCACGATGGTTATCATTTTAAAACTGCGTTCATCTGTGTCATCTGCTGATTAATCTTTTTCAAGAACTCCTTACGTTAAGCATGTCCATCCGTTTGTTGTATTGGGAGTTCGTATGGGACTGCTATGTTGAATATTGCCCCGTCAGGGTGGTTATCGGCTGAGATTGAGCCATTCATGTTATTTACGACAATAGTCTTTGCCATGTAAAGACCTATTCCCATGCCTGAGTGTTTGCCCTTTGTTGTAAAGTACTGGTCAAATATTTTTTCCTTAACGCTGCTGCTAATTCCTGTGCCGTTGTCTTTTATGGTTAAATTATAATTTGAACCGGAATCAAAAAGTGTTATCTCTATTTTACCCTTATAACGGTCATTTCTCAAAGCCACTCTCTTTTCAACAATTGAGTCCTTTGCATTATTTAAAATATTAAGCAGCGCCTGTTTAAACTCATTCGGATAACCTGATATTTTAGGGTCAGTCCGGGTTTCCACTGACAAGGAGACATCAACAGAATTATGCTTAAGCAGCGCAGACATTATGGACATTACACTATTAATTGCTTCTTTCAGTGAAAATGTAAATTTCTTTTTAGAGGGTTCAAAGAAGTCTTTAAAATCCTTTATCGTATGGGACATGAAATCTATCTGTTCCATGGTTTCCTCTAAGAGCTGCGTTACATCTTTGGCGGTAGCAGTGCCGGATTCAACACAGGACGCATAGTCTGTTATAATCAATGAAAGACTGTTAAGAGGCGCTCTCCACTGGTGGGCTATCATTGAAATCATCTCGCCCACTGCTGCAAGTCTCGATTGCTGAATAAGCAGCTGTTCCTGATCTCTGCGCTTTTTTACCTCTTGTCTGACATTTTCCTCGAGGTTTTCATTAAGTATTTTTAGTGCTTCGGCGTTTTCTCTGAGTTTTTCCTCATAAGTTATCAAATCGGTAATATCTCTTGAAATTCCTACAGTGCCGATTATCTTTCCGCTGCTGTCACACCAAGGAATCTTTGTTGTAGATACCCACGCCTCGGTCCCGTTTCGATGAGTAATTTTTTCAACCTTGTTTTTTATTGAAATTCCAGTGGAAATTACGCTGAGTTCATCATCAAAAGCCTTTTGAGCCTGTACAGGTGGTAGAAAGTCAAAATCCGTCTTTCCTGCCATATCCTCAACCGTTGTTTTGGAGTTTTCCGCTTTAGCCTTGTTTACACGTACAAAACGGCTTTCTCTGTCTTTGAAAAAAATCGAATCAGGAATATTATCCATTATAGCCTGAAGAAAGTCGAGGCTGTAGTTTGAATCTTTGGTGTTGCAGGATTTATCAGCGTCAGTTGTCATATTATAGGGATTCTTATCATCTGTTACCATGGGGCAAAGTCGCTCTTTGCAACATCGCACACCGGACAACGCCAGACATCTGGTAAAGAAGCAAACGATGTACCTGCGGCTATTCCCCGCCTTTCATCACCCTTTGCAGGGTCATATATGTAGCCACAGTCAATACAAACGTACTTAGTCATGTTCCTTGTTTTTGCCCCTAACTTTTTAATGCCAACTGACTACACTCACAAGGCTCCTCTATGGAAATAGTGTTTTGTTTCATACCCCTGTTTGTAACCAATTTATTATATATTGAAACATCTTTATCCTTAAAGTCAACACGCACGGTTTTCAACAAAGTTAAGAGTTCCTTTTTGAGGCAGTTTTTTGCTATAATACTCAGAAGTGGAGATAACAAAGTTTAAGGAGGTACACCATGATGAGAACATCTAATCCTGCCCTGAGGGGCCATTCTATTACGAGATATACCGGCATATCGGGGTATTCCGAGGCAATGACTATACAGGGGGCAGTAAATAAATCACTGTTTCTGATATTGATTTTAACCGCAGCAGCAGTATGGACCTGGAACAGGTTTTTTACAGAGGGACCTCAGGCAATAATGCCACTTGTTACTCTTGGGGTTATAGGCGGTTTAATTACTGCTGTGATTACAATCTTTAAGAACAACTTTGCAACCGTAACAGCGCCGATTTATGCGCTCTTTGAGGGGTTAGTCATAGGCGGTCTGTCGTCTTTAGCTGAAGCAGCCTATCCGGGAATAGCATTTCAGGCTGTGGTTTTAACAATAGGCACACTTGTTGCCTTGCTTTTTGCATATAAGACGGGGCTTGTCAGAGCTACCCAAAAGTTTAAATCTGGTGTGATAGCAGCCACAGGGGGCGTGTTTTTGATTTATATGGCCTCTATGATTTTAGGCTTATTTCACATACAGATACCGTTTCTGTTTAGTGGAGTTATTGGATTAGGCGTAAGCCTAGTGGTAACAGCCATCGCAGCGTTAAATCTGGTGCTGGATTTTGATTTAATAGAACAATCGGCAGCAGCAAGGGCTCCTAAGTTTATGGAGTGGTACGGCGCTTTCGCACTCTTAGTTACGCTGGTTTGGCTGTATCTTGAGATTTTGCGTCTGCTTCAGATATTAAGAGAAATGAACAACGATTAGTGAGGACTTAACGATAAAGAAAATGCCTGAGGGCTCTCTGTATAGCTGAGAAATCCTCTTGTTGCTAACTGAACTGGCCACTTATATATTCTTTTGTATATTTTTCTTTAGGATCGTCAAAAATCTGTCTTGAATCACCAAATTCTACAAGATAACCGGTGCGTCCACCCTCCGATGTATCCACGTAAAGGAATCCGGTATCGTCGGCAACTCTCTGTGCCTGCTGAAGGTTATGCGTAACGATTGCTATGGTATAACGTGTTTTCAGCTCCAGCATGAGTTCCTCGATTTTACGTGTGGCTATTGGGTCAAGGGCAGAACATGGCTCGTCCATCAACAGCACCTGCGGGTCGGTAGCTATTGCTCTTGCAATGCAAAGCCGCTGTTGCTGTCCTCCGGAGAGTGAAAGCCCGCTCTTTTGGAGCTTGTCACTGACCTCGTCCCACAGTGCGGCACGTCTCAGTGCCTCCTCCACCTTTTCTGCAACCGATCCCTTGTATCTGTTAAGTTTCAACCCGAAGGCTACATTATTGTAAACGCTCATGGCAAATGGGTTTGGCTGTTGAAACACCATGCCTATAAAACGGCGTACGGATACTGCATCAACTGAGGGGTGATATATATCACGCCCCACAAAGTGTACGTGTCCTCTGAAGCGGAAGCCGCGTACAATATCGTTCATCCTGTTAAGGCAGCGCAAAACCGTGCTCTTACCACACCCTGAGGGGCCTATAAAGGCAGTTATCCGATTTCTTTTTATTGGAATATGTGTGTCCCGTACCGCTTTGAAAGTACCATAGTGAAGGTCCTTTATATTGCAGTCTATTACTACGTCGTTGTCACCGGTATTGTGAGACATGACGGCTTGAGTGGACATTTTATTATCTTTTTCTAAATCCATTACATTTATATCTCCTTATTGATTCATAATTCGGCGACGGGAAAAAAACTGTCCTGTAAGATTTGTTATCAACACCATGCCAACCAACACCAGTGCAGCTGTCCATGCCAGATTTACCTGGTTTTCAAAAGGAACACCGGCAAAGTTATAGATAAGCACGGCAAGCGACGCGGTTGGCTGCTTTAAATCTGTCAGCCCGTTTAAGCCAGGCCAATAATTTGAAAACAGTGCCGTAAAAAGCAGAGGCGCGGTCTCACCAGCTGCACGCGCCAAAGCAAGAATAACGCCAGTAAGAATACCGGGTAAAGCCGTTGGCAGTAACACCATCCAAACAGTCTGAGCCTCTGTGGTTCCCATGCCGATGGCTGCTTCTTTCATCTTTAATGGCACCATCCGGATAGCTTCCTCAGACGTAAGAATAATTGTGGGCAGCATAAGAATAGAAAGAGCAACACCTCCGGCAATTGCCGAATAACCCCCCATTGTTAATACCAACATCCCGTATGCAAACACCCCTGCAAGAATTGAGGGAAGTCCTGTCAGCACTTTGGCTGCAAACCTGACAGCATTGGCAAAACCATTGTCCATATCTGACTGAGACAGATAGATTGCACCTAGTACTCCTATGGGGACACTAATCATCAAGGCTAATGTAACCATGATGAAAGTTCCTAAAATTGCGTTTCCAAAACCGCCACCCTCTTCCATCGGCGATGGCGGCAATTGAGTAAAAATGCCGAAATTCAAATTGTGGCTGCCTTTCCATATAAGCATCCATAAGACGGAAAACAGCGGAAGCAACGCTGCAAGAGTTAAAACGGTAATGAAAGCAATTAGTAGATGATTGAATAAAGTCCTGGGCTTAAGAAGGGATCTTTCCAGCTCGGCAACGTCAATATCCCCATACGTGTTCAAATTCTTACCTGCCGGAGAAAGTGATGCGGGCTTCAGTTGCGTTTCCTTATCTCTGGTGGCCATTATCTGCCTCCTGCGGCCGCTCTTGATGCTTTTTGAAGTATCAGGGCACCGATTACGTTAACGAACAAAGTTATTGCCAGTAAGACAAGCGCAGCGTACATCAATACGCTGACCTCCCTGTGGCCTGCCTCAGGAAAGTTATTGGCCAGAAGCGATGCCAACGTGTTGGCAGGGGAAAATAAAGAAAGGCTTAAGCTGTTTGAATTGCCAACCAGCATGGCCAGCGCCATAGTTTCACCCAAAGCGCGGCCAAAGGCAAGTATTACCGCTCCGGCAATACCCCTTGTAGCCACAGGAATGATAACTGCAAGGATAGTTTCCCATCTGGTAGCCCCTATGCCGTAAGCAGCCATACGCAGCTTAGGCGGCACCGCTTCAAGTGCATCACGGCTTATGGCCGTAATCGTAGGCAAAATCATAATAGACAGGACAATGACGGCAGGCAGCACTCCCGGTCCGCTTAAGGGTGTTCCAAAAAAAACCACCCATCCAAGTTTAGAATTGAACCAATTACAGACTGGCCGTATTGCAGGAATGAGCACAAAGATACCCCACAAACCGTACACAACACTGGGAATTGCGGCAAGAAGCTCAATCAGATTCCTCAGAAGTCCATCTAATTGTTCGGGTAATTTACTAAATACAGGGCAAGTTTCTATTTTAAATATCTTAAGCACAACGAAAATAGCTTGCCCAAGGAAACCTTCACTGAGAAATATTGCAGCAGCTACTCCAAAGAAACTGCCGGCAATCAAAGCTAAAAAAGAGGTATATAACGTGCCCCATATTTCAGGAAGTATCCCGTAGTTCTCCGTCAGGGGATCCCACGTGGTTTCAGTCAGGAACTTGATCCCATATTGGCTCATTGCAGGCAAAGCTTTAGCTGTTATCCTCAGAAGTATAAACACTACAAGCAATGCCGACAGCCAGGCAGAAATGTTAGACACACGCTTCAATATAATATTGGCAGTACGCTGTAACAGAGTAGGCGGCTGTGCAATCACAAGCCAATTCCCACCCTGTAAGGGTGGGAGGTCTTTATTGTCCATATCTGTCATGAATGCTTAATCCTGAACCTTTATTTTATGTTATCTATAGAAGCTGTAACCTTCTGCACAACTACTTCAGGCAGAGGAATATAACCCAGAGCCTCGGCTGACTTCTGTCCCTCGCTCAGGCAGTACTTGATAAGGTCATGAAGGATCTCAGCTTTTTTCTTATCCGGATACTGCTTATAGCATATAAGCCACGTGAAAGTAACTATTGGATAGTCTTCTTTTCCGGAGGGATCGGAGTCCCACACTATTAAGTCCTCAGGCAGCTTTATTGTGGACAAAGTAGCCTGGCCGGAGGCGGTTGAAGCAACAACAAAATTACCGGACTTATTCTCAAGAATGGCCATAGGCATATTCTGGGTTTTTGCGTAACCATACTCTACGTATCCTATAGAGCCGGGTGTGGTCTTAATGCTGGCGGTTACGCCTTCATTTCCTTTTGAGCGGATTCCGACAGGCCAGTTTACCGTTGTGTTGAAACCAACGCTTTTTTCAAACTCTTTGCTTATCGCACTTAAATGTTTAGCAAATACAAAGGTTGTACCGCTGCCGTCAGAGCGCTCTACAACGTTTATAGGAGCATCGGGAAGTTTCACACCGGGATTAGCCGCTGCAATTTTTGGATCATTCCACTTTTTTATCTTGCCAAGGAAAATCTCTGCATACACTTCACGTGGCAACCTCAGTTCTTTTACTCCTTCAAGATTGTAAGACAACACTATACTGCCTGCGGTAAGGGGCAGCAACTGTACGCCAACGTTGACCTTTGACATCTGCTCTTTTGTCATAGCGGCGTCACTGGCGCCAAAATCCACCGTCTTGTCAATAACACTCTTTATTCCGCTTCCGCTGCCCACTGACTGGTAATCAATCTGTACGTCTTTATGTGCGGCTGTATAGGTTTTGAACCATTTGGTATAAAGAGGAGCAGGAAAGGTTGCGCCAGCGCCTTGCAGCTTTACAAGGTCTGCTGCCCCTAACTCACCGTTTAAACCGTATATCGCAAAGGATATTACAGCTATCGCAACAACAAACACTACTAACATACTACTTTTCTTCATCATTCACTCCTTTTGAGCACTCATAATTTTTTGTGTAAAGCTAAGGCTTATGCTAATTAGTTTATAGCTTTTATTGTTACACTTTGATTACGTTTACGTTACGTTTTGATTACGTTTACTTTTACAGAAATGATTTGTTACAATAGCCGAATTGTAAAACATACGATTTTTAAATTAAACAGATTAGTAATTTTTTTGCACAATATTGGGAGATAAAGCTGATGAACAGGCAGGGTGTTATGGTATCTAACAGTACGATGAACGTAATTGTGAGGCGGGTGTTTCCTTTTCTTGCCTGGTTTAAAGACTATTCTTCGGCAACGCTGAGGGCAGATTTGATAGCCGGTATAACAGTGGCGCTGGTTTTGATCCCACAGTCTATGGCGTATGCCCAGTTGGCAGGCCTTCCGCCGTACTACGGACTGTATGCCTCGTTTTTACCGCCTCTGATAGCAGCCCTGTTTGGCTCAAGCCGCCAATTGGCAACAGGCCCGGTTGCAGTTGTCTCTCTTATGAGCGCTGCCGCACTTGAGCCGCTTGCAACAAAAGGGGGCGAAAATTTTATTGCATACTCTGTCCTGCTTGCCCTTGCTGTTGGTATTTTTCAGCTTAGTCTGTCTATTTTCAGATTAGGCTTGATTGTCAATTTCCTGTCCCACCCGGTTGTTATAGGATTTACAAACGCTGCTGCTATTATCATTGCCACATCTCAGTTGGGAAACCTCCTTGGCGTTTCCGTTGATAACGCTGAACACCACTATGAGACCATTATTAATGTTGTCAAAGCTGCCATTGACTACACTCACTGGCTGTCGTTGGGGTTTGCTGTGTTATCCATAGGGATAATGGCTGGCCTCAAAAAAATCAACCCGCGCCTTCCTGGTGTTTTGATTGCAGTCATTGTAACCACACTTCTTTCATGGGTTGTTGGGCTTGAGAATAACCAAAAAGTTAAAATCATCGCTTTTAAAGATGCCCGTGTTGTAGAGAAAATAAAAGCATATAACACCGCACTAAACGACGTCGAGGAACTTTCTAAGAAAAGGACTGAATTGTCTGAAGAGTTAAGCAAGGTTAGGCACGAAAGGGGGGAGCAATCAGTTGCAGCGCTTGAGGTATTTCAAAGCGGAGAGAGGTTGAATCTGAATATAGAAGAGGCGAAAAAAAGAAGCCAACTCATAAGGGGACAGATTAGACAATTCAAGCTGGTTAAAATATCAGAAAGCGGTAACATATTTTTTACTTTTGCTGACAGTAACACTAAGGGTGCTCTGTGGCATATAAGCGTTAAGAATAAACCGATAAAGGAGGACTCTGTTACCATAAAAGGCGGTGGAGCCGTGTTGGGGGAAATACCCAAAGGTCTGCCTGCGTTTTCTTTCCCGAAATTCAATATGAACATATTTTTTACTATATTTCCAACTGCCATGATTATATCAATATTGGGTTTTATGGAGGCCATATCAATAGCCAAAGCTATGGCTACCAAAACAGGGCACAGGCTGGACCCTAATCAGGAACTTTTGGGGCAGGGCATTGCCAATATACTGGGCTCATTTAGTCAAAGTTATGCCGTTTCAGGGTCGTTTTCCCGTTCTGCGGTTAACCTGCAAGCTGGTGCATTTTCGGGTCTTTCCAGTGTTTTTACCAGTATCCTTGTTGTTGTGACATTAATGTTTTTCACCCCACTGCTGTACCACTTGCCACAGTCTGTGCTGGCTTCAATTATTATGATGGCGGTTTTCGGTCTTATCAATATCAAGGGAATTATGCACGTCTGGCATGCTCAGAAATATGATGGCATATCTGCCATTTTAACATTCATCTTTACACTTGCCTTTGCCCCTCATCTGGATAAGGGGATAATGATAGGCGTTGCTTTCTCCCTGGGCCACTATCTGTACAGAAACATGAAACCGCAGGTATCAATACTTTCCAGACACGATGATGGCACACTCCGAAACAGCGACCTGTATGGGCTAAACCGCTGTCAGCATATCTCTGCTATTACGTTTGAAGGGTCACTGTTTTTTGCCAACGCTGCATACCTTGAGGAGCAGGTACTTTTGCAGGTAACGGAAAAACCAGACCTTAAGCAACTAATATTGTGTTGTGAGGGTATAAATGAAATAGACGCTACCGGTGAGGAGACTATCGGCACTCTGATTACAAGATTAAATGACAGAAATATCGAGGTGTCCTTTGTAGGGCTAAAGGATCAGGTGCTTGAGGTAATTAAGCGTACCGGTTTGTATAATAAAATAGGGAGCCGCAGAATTTTCACGACAGAATCCAAAGCGATACAGGCTGTGCATCATATAGCACATGAAAATAGTTCTGAAAAACAGTGTCCGTTAGTTAATGTTTGTTATTTAAATACCCATTGATTTAGTATAATGAACGATAACAAATTTAAAACAGCGAGGTTATAATGCCAATTATTATGATAAGCAGTCCCCCCTTTAGCGGTGGGAACATAGTTGCAGAGACTTTATCAAAGCAAATGGGTTACGAGTTGATTGATGATGAGCTGATGGAGACATCGGCAAAGAAGTACAAAGTTCATGTCGAAAAATTTAAAACAGCACTCAAGCGGGCTCCGTCTCTATTTGGCATGTCTCAGGAGGAAATACTCAAATATACGGCTTATTTTCAAGCCACTTTGTTAAGTACTCTGACAAGGGACAAAATTATTTACCACGGCTCTGTTGCCCACATGATGGTCTCAGGCGTGTCACATGTCCTTAAGGCCTATATAGTGGCAAACATAAACGACAGGGCATCAAGAATGGCTGCTACAGAGGGTATTGATGAAAAAAAGGCTCTTAAAGAAATTCAAAAGCTGGATAAAGAGCATAAAAAGTGGATAAAGACACTGTTTAACACAGATGATTCAAACCCGGTACTGTATGATATGGTATTAAATATTGGGCAGATTACGGTAGAGGACGCAGCAAAGATAATTCAGGATGCCTCTGAAAACAGACGCTTCCAGCCCATGACGTACTCCGAACAGTGTATGAGAAATCTTGCATTATCCAGCAGAGTGCGGGCTGAATTAATCACCATAGACAGTAATATAGTGGTGCGGGCCGACTACGGTGATCTTACAATACAAACTAAAGCTATGGAAAAGGACAAGGAAAAAAAGATAACATCCATCAGGGAGGCCCTAAAGGATTTTGATGGCGTCAAAAAAGTTGAGATAAACGTCGTTGAGGACTTTTTTGGGCAGGTCTCCACTATGCTGCGTTAAGTTATTGCAATAGCCAGGGAGCGGCTGGCTGGTCGCTCCTGAAGATAAGTACTACGGTAAATTTTAAAACTCTTTTTCTAAATCGTTGGTATCAGCTTTTGGAAAATATCTCAATGTGTCATAGTACTCAGAGCCAAACCTTATAGCTTCAACCTTATTAAGTACAACTCCGGAGTGCAGTATTCCTGAGGCCTTAAAGTTTGAAAAGATTCCTTTAATAACGTCAATATGTATTCGTTCGTTTTCAATTACAACTACAAGGTTTTTACCCGTATGGCTGCCCATAAGTAAAGCCTCATCAGAGGATAACAAAGACGGGGTATCTATTATAATAAAGTCGAAATCTTTTTCCAGATTGTCTATGAGGGAGATACACCTGTCAGATGTCAAATGCCTCATGCCTCCGGCATCATTTTTTCCCGCAGGTATTAGAAAAAGCCCTGAAACAGAGGTTGGCTTGATGCTTGTAATCTGAGTCTCCTCTCCGGATAAAAACTCAGCAAAACCCGGTGAGTTGTGTAGTCCAAAGATAGTGCTGAGAGTGTTTTCCTTATTGTCAGTGTTTATCATAAGTACCTTTTTACCCTCAGAGGCCAAAGATAAAGCAAGATTTGATGACAGAAAACTCTTTCCCTCGCCATCATGAGCGCTTGTTACCAGTATGGTTTTTATAGGCTTTTCACGGTGAATCATGGCAAGACTGTTTGATATGGTTTTAAATGATCTGGCCTGTGTTTTAGCTTTCAGTCCAAAGCGGTCGTCTGCCAGTTTTTTAATGACGCCAAGAAGTGCAACATTTTTTAATTCCCTTATATCTCTGATACCCCTAACAGTGTTATCCATGATTTCCATAATAACGATGCTTAAAATACTGAGTATAGTGCCTAAAAATATTGCTATAAGCATATTTAGTAACATTGATGGTGACTTATGGGTTGCTTTGTCATGTACTACGGCTGGCTCCACAATGTTGAAATTTGAGATCTCTATGGATTCCATGAGGCCGACTCTGTACTTATAAGTAAGGAGATTTGAGTAAACGGTGTTAGTGGCCGTGGATTCCTGCGTCAGGTTTGAACTTGTATATTGTTTTTCCGGAATGGAGGCGAGTTTTTGTTCATATTTTTTTATAATTTCCGGATATGCCTTGTTCTGGGCGTATAGTCCGTCAAGCTCCAGGTAGTATGTGATGAGGCTCTTTCTTGCAGTCATATATATGTCGTCCATGTTGTAGGATTTAGAGTCAAAGAGATTTTCATATTCTTTTTGCAGAAGTCCTTTTGCCATGTTAATCTGGTTTTGATAATCAATAACAGTTGGATGCTTTTCTGTGTACTTGGTTTTTGACTCAGCAAGTGACTGATAAAGAGTTGCCAGTTTTTGTTTATAGTATGAGAGCATGTCGGAATTTCCCATGTTGCTGCCATCTTTAGCAAAAGAAGGTACGTTTCTTAACTGACTTTCAAGCTTTGCTATCAGGACTTTGTCTTTTGCTATGTTTACGATATTTGATTCAAAAGTTTTCTTGTAAGTGTTAAGGTCGGTCATGGTGTTAGAGATTTGGGTGTCCAGAGCGAGTGCATCGTCTTTTTCCTGAAAATCTCTTATCTTTTTTAAATTACCAAGAGCCGCATCCCTGACTTTGTCAATTTTATCATCTATAAATTTACCGGCATATTTGTATGTATCATAGACTCTTCTGATTTCCTGATCAATTAAGGCAGCAGCCATAGTGTTAGCGATGTTGGCGGCAGTTTCGGGGTCTTGTGCTTTAGCCGTTATTTGAAATAAATCAGTATCCTCTATCTGGGTCATCTTTACGTTTGGATAGGGAAATATTTTAGACATAATCCCTGAGTTTAATAACTGCTCTGCTGTCAGACGTTTCCCCTCAGCGTTAACATCAACGCCAAGCGCTTGAAGGACAGGTTTGAGAAATGGCATTGATCTTACCACTCTTTGCCTTATGCGAAGCTTTCTGAGGGAAAGTTTCTCTACAACTTGCTCAGCCGTAGGCCTGAGTGTAAGCAAAGCAAGATAGTCAGCCCTGTCTGTTGTTGAAAATGATGCGGACTCAGTAGCAGTTACTCCCATAGCCGAATTCAGAAAATTAAGTGATGCCGGTTTTTTCAACATTATTTTAGCAGTTGAATTATAAGAAGTGGCAATGAAAAAAGTGCCAACAGTTATTGGCAGAAAAATAGAAAGGAACACCTTTAATATAAGCCGCCTGCGTCTATAGAGCAACTCTATAATATATCTTATATCCATTTTTTACCTCACATCCGTAAGATTAGGAAATAAACACCAGGCTTTTTCCGTCAGTCCGGGTCGTTGAATTTTTTATTGCTCCAATTGCGTCCGTAAAATCATATGTGGAGGTAATCATCTCTTTAATATTCAACCTGCCTGAGGCAATTAGTCTTATGACGTTGTTATAAATGCCGTAACCGGCATGTCCTCTTGCCCCTATGATGCTGTTAGCGCCTGAGACCAGTGTGTCAAGCATGAGAGGTACTGAGGCTGCAGCTCTGCCAAGGTAGATTATCTTGCCGTTAACGGCAAGAGAGTTTTCCATCTCAGGCACAGTAAACGGAGCAGCACCGGCAGACTCTACCTGTACCTCTGCTCCAACCCCTTTAGTCTGCTCCATAACAATGTCTCTTGGCCTTAGGCCGGTTTTTTTAAGCTCATTTATATTATAGACTTTATCTGCTCCCATACTTTTTGCTATGGAGAGTCTTTCATTAATAGTGTCAAAAGCTAAAATCAGACTTGCCCCGGATAGCCTTGAAAGTGCTGCGGCAGCAAGCCCAATAGGCCCTACGCCATAAACTACCACGGTTATGCCAGGTTTAAAGCCGCCGCCACTTATGAAAATCCCGTTATAAGCACATCCTATAGGCTCAATCAGCGCACCCACAGAAAACACATCGTCCTCTGAGTAGCGATCTCTCAGCGAGTCAATTTTCCAGCAGTGGCGCTCCTTAGCGCATATAAACTCAGCCAGTGCTCCGTCTTTAGTTATGCCGATAAGTTCCACCTTCTGGCACTGATTAAAAGCGCCGCTTCGGCACGGTGTACACTTTCCGCACCAGTGAATACTCTCTGCCGCAACAATATCTCCGGGACGAAGGGTGTCCACGTTTTTCCCGACTCTTTCCACCACACCTGAGTACTCGTGCCCTATTATGCAGGGAAACCTGGCCGGCCCGGAAAACAAGATGTAGCCGTCTTTGTCGTGTTCATATATGTGGGTGTCTGAGCCGCATATGCCGCATCGCTTAACTCTGATTAGTACCTCATTGTCCCCTGTGTCAGGAACCGGAACCTCTCTGATTTCAAACACAGGTTTTCTCCAAACCTGACTTCCCACAGAGGCGCGTCTTAGCAGTATCTCTTTTTCAGTAGGAAGGTATCCCGCAAGCGGTTCCCACTGAGCCTCTACAACAAGCGCTTTCATATGTTGCCATCCTCAAAGAGTTTCTTTAGTCTCTTTTTATCTATCTTACCGCTTCCTATTTTAGGAAGTTCAGAAACAAATTCCACCCTTCTGGGTATCATGTAATTGGCAATTTTTGACCTCATGTACTGCGATAAATCAGAGGCAGTCAGGTTACAGCCTTCTTTAACCACGATAAAGGCTGCCGGTACTACTCCACGGCTTCTGTCTTCAATGCCTATCACGGCTGCATCGTCAATACAGGGGTGCTGCTTTATGGCTATCTCCAACTGCAGGGGATACACCTTAAGCCCTGCCACTTTTAAAAGACCGCTTTTTCTTTCTATAAAATGGTAAAACCCATTACTGTCTTTTCTCACCAGATCGCCTGATTTGTAAAAACCATCCTCATCAGACAAAAACTCAGCATTATCGTCTATATACCCTGCAACGACAGCCGGACCCCGAATAACCATCTCACCAGTGTCTCCTGTAGGTACCTCCCTGCCATCCTCCTCAATAACCTTTATGTCATAGTACGGACAGGGTTTCCCCATAGAGCCGTCCAACCGGTAGTCATCCGGTCTGTTAGCAAGCGCTATGCCGCTTGTCTCTGTGCTGCCCCAGACAGAGAGCACAGGAATTCCGAAGGAATTTTTAAAACCCTCCGATATCTCTGCTCTTGTAAACATTCCTCCGGATTCTGCAATTCTCAAAGCGGACATATTATAACCAGAACAGTGTGAAAAAAGCATATCGTACAGGGGTGCAATACCCATCATCATAGTTATAGAGTCGTCCATTATAGTGTTTGCAATGGTCTTAGGGTTTATTTCCTCAAGCAGAGCTAAAGTGCCGCCAGTGAACAGGGCTCTGCAAAAAATTTCATGAGGGTGGGCAAATGAGGCAAACATACACAGATGCGTGTCATCGGCTGTTATTTTAAATGCCTCTATGGCCGACAACGTATTGTAGTAAACGTTTGCATGAGTTGCAAGTGCCCCCTTAGGGTCAGAGGTTGAACCGGTTGTGTAGTTTAAATATGCTAAATCATGTGGATTTGACCTTGCCTCCACTATTCCTTTTTTTTTGTAACAAGCGCTTTTCCACGGGATATGTTCGTGTTTAATCTTAGCGTCTGTTTCCACTACGACAATGGTGCCGGCAAATGTTTGTAAGTCCACAAGATGTAACAATTTTTCATACACGACAGTCACCTTAGGGCAAACGTGTTTTATAAATGCAGTGACTGCCGGCTTTTCTGTTGTATAGTTTACAGGAACACAAAGTGCTCCCATATCAGAAGCAGCAAGCATGGTTATTACAAGTTCGGGAATTCTGGGAAGCACAAGGCAAATCCTGTCATTTTTCTTAACTTGCAGCTCTTTCAAAAACTCGGAAAATCCAAGTACCAGCCATCCTGTCTTTTCATAGGTGATTTCCCTGTGGCGGTACCTGATGAATACTTTGCCGGGGTTTTTCAGGCAATTTTGCCGTAAGGCCGTGTTCAGAGTCACTGCATGGTCCTTCACTTAGCAGGCCCCCTTGCGTCTTAACACCGCTCCTGCCGTAAGAATCAGGATTTTTAAATCTAAAAGTATAGACCTGTTATTTACATACTGGCAATCATATGTTACCCAGTCAGCAAATTGTCCTGTTCCTCTGCCTTTTATCTGCCAAAGGCCGGTCATCCCAGGCTTAACTTTAAGCCTGATCTCTTTCCACTCCATGTTTTCAGTCATCTCTTTGTCTTCAAGCGGGCGAGGGCCTACCAGTGTCATGTTCCCAAATAGCACATTAAACAACTGTGGCGTCTCATCAAGGCTCCACGTCCTGAGTACTCTGCCTACTTTTGTCACTCTTGGATCGTTTTTAAGTTTAAAGACCGGGCCATCCACCTCACTTGACAATGAGGTCTTGATTTCATCGGCATTTGTCACCATTGTGCGAAACTTATACATGTTGAACTCTACCCCTCCTTTGCCCACTCTCCGTTGGTAAAAGATTATCCCCCCCCGGGAGTCAATCCATATCAGTAGTGCTATAGTCAGCATCATCGGAGAAAAAATCATAAGCAAAAGCAGACTAAGTGAGATATCAAGTAGTCTCTTAATAAACTCATACAGCATAATTTCGTATAAAATAAAAAACCTAGCTCCTTCCTTTAGGTGAAGAGAATAAACATGGCGGAGAGGGAGGGATTTGAACCCTCGGTGAAGTTCTTAGGCCCCACACACGATTTCCAGTCGTGCTCCTTCAGCCGCTCGGACACCTCTCCTAAAGTAAAGCATATTAATTTTACTATTTTTACGGTAAATATTGCTACAAGTACGGGTAAAAAAAATTTTAAAAGATATTGTCCGCTTTTATCAGATTTTTCATAAATATAATTTAAAAAAGTAAATAATTATGCAGTTATACAAATTAATGTAAATACATTTGATGTTACGGAAGGAGAACAGTGGCTTACTTTTTCACAAATGCGATAGATATAACCCCTTCAAGCGGGAGCTGGGTAACAATTGATTTATCACCGTATCTGCCACAGGATGCTACAGTGGCAGTGTTGAGAGTGCATGAGGGCAGTTACGGTGAGCATGTAAATTATGGGTTAAGAACCTATGGATCAAGCAACGATAACTATGCAGTCGGCTATATTAATGGTTATAGCCAGTGCGATTTTTATGTAAAGGTATCAACAGCTCTGAAAATTGAGGCGAAAATCCAGACAACATATTGTAAGATAAAACTGACAGGCTATTTTACCTCAGATGCTGCAGGATTTACCGAACCATATCAAATTGCTGCTGATTTAACAAGCTCATGGACAACTTATAACCTGAGCAGCTATATCCCAATTAGCGCAAAATTCGCTCTTTTAGAAATAACTTGTACTGATAGTGTTTGGAATAATACCGGTATCAGGCCATTTGGCAGCACTGATACAAGGGTGGCTCCTCAGTATGGGGCAAGCCATTTCGGGTTCTGTGTGCCAATAGATGGTAACAGAAAATTTGAAGCTATAAAAAATGGCGGCACAACTAAGATATATCTGCACGGGTATGTCACTGCAGGCAGATCCTTTGTTAACGGAATCAATAAGAGTGTCACCAATACGGATAATTATCAGACAATTACACTTACTCCGCCGTGGGGCGCCTCCGGTGTGCTTATAGAGTCATGGACACACACAAGCGGACATGACGGTTTTGTTGCGTTAAGAAAAGGTTCCACTGATGACATTTATAAAAACAGCAGTTTTTGTACTCATGCCATAGGTATTGATTTTGCTGCAAAAACAATTGAGGGCAAAAGACAGAATACCTATATGGACTTCTACGTGATGGGTTACTTTTGTAAACCATATAAAAACATAGACTTAATGCCTCGCAACTGGGTTGGAGAGTTTAATAATCAGGTGTCGGGTTCTTTTTCTGATGGTGATGAGGTTTTAATTGATATAAGGCAACCTTCTGGCGATAACGGCTATTATAATTTGCCGTCCCCAATTGCCGATATGGGTACACTGAGTTTATTAAACTTATTAAACACCGAAATTGCGGCAAATTATATGGCTACAATTCTGTCTGACATGGCTGAGTTTTATGAGGCAAACGGCTTAGGGGATTCTGTCAACGAGTTTTTTGAAAGCGTCATAAGCAGTGAGTATCTTAACAGCATAAATTCTCACGGCAGCGACTTAAAGATACTGTTTATTAAGCAACCGTTTCTTTTAGAGCGAATTCTGCATTTTTCACTGGATATAGCAACCGGGTTTTGGAATAGTCTATACATTGGAAACAAGATAGTGGATTCCGGCATAGAGACTATGTTTTCAGTTAGCAGTGGGCTTGGTAATTCAAAAGACGTTAATTTCCCGCTAACAATTTCAGAAGGTTTTCGCAAATACCTGGCCCTGCTAAATGGGATAACTGATCCGGTTAACTCTCTGGCTGTACTTACAAGCACCATTGAAGAGCATATACACATCCCATATTTTTTCAGAAATTCTTTAAGGCCGGTTCTTACAACGAGAGTATCTCCTGCATGGGATATAACAATCGAGGGGTCATCAATTAAAAAATACGTAAAGAAAATAAATCTCACCAAACAAGAATCAGAGGCAATTGACCATATTGAGATAGAGCTGGCTGGTTTAAAACTCTGGGATGTTTGCAATCCTGTAACAAACTATGGTGAATTATGTATAAAACTAACATTATCAAATCCGCCTGGGGTCGCTGACCCCTACGAGTTTTACCTTGAAACCAGAGAAAAGAAGGAATCAGCTGTGTCAAACCCGGCAGCCCGTGGCGGCAGCGCCAATATTAATATCTGGGGACGTCAAAAACCGGCAATATTAGCAAAGGGATTTGCCTCAAAACTATCAGACACTTACTACAATAAATATGCTTCAGAAATAGCCGCAGAGATAGCCGGAAGTTCCTTAGCGGGGTATGGGGTATCTATCCCCATAACCTGGGATTGTGATGACTATTGGATAAGTGAATTCAGCACTGAAGATTACCCGATAAACGCTCTTATAAAGCTGGCTGAGGCCGCAGGTGCCATAGTCAGAACCAACTCTGACGGCTCATTAACCGTCAGAAGCAAGTTTCCTGTTAAGCCTGAGGAACTGTCAAACGAAACGGCTGTGTACTCTTTTGACTTTACCAACATAATATCAATGGACTATACCGAGGAACAGCCGGAGTTTAGCTCTGTCACGGTTAATATTAATAATGGCAGCAGCTCTGAGGATTACTCCATTGAGGCAGTGGACGGCACATGTGCAAAGCCCGGTGAAACTCTTCAGATAAAAGTGTATATCCCTAATAAAAGTGCAAGTTATAAATTAAAAGTTGCCGGAGATGCCAAAATCTCTAAAGTTGGTACCTACTCTGAGACATTGGATGAAACGGTTACAATAACTAACGGCTCAGGCTCTGTCAGCAAGGCAATCTACAGCGTTACCTCTTACACACTCCACACTTGTGATGGATCAGGGAAAACGATAGATTACACGGCAGGCTCTAAAACCATTACTATCTGCCGGGGGTCGCTGACCCCTTTGGATGACACGTGCTCATTATTAGATATCTGCTATGAGACAAAATATGATTTATGGGATGTGACGTCAACAGTTAGTGGGACTGTTGCGTTATTTGTAGTGAAAGACACCGGGAGCAGTGCGGCATCTGCTGTTACAGTAGTCGTAGGGGGGGTAGCGGCGCCAGACAATAAAGGCGCTGATAATATAAACAATGCTCTTATCATCACTGAAACTCAGGCAGTTACAGTTGGGCAAATCTACCTGTATGATAATTCCTACAGGCGCAGAAAATATACACTGGACGTGCCCTACTGCGGCGCACAGGATGGCAGCGTGGCATCGGTAAATGACGATGAAAGCGGCACGTACATGAAGGGAATAGTAAGAGAGGCATCAGTGGAAATTTCATTAAGCAGCAAAGACAAATCACCAAAGTTTAAGGAAACCATCGTGGTGTATGGATATGACAATTATAAAAACCCGGTAAAATAGAAGGAGGAACAGTGAACAGCTCATCAAATGTAAAAGCCACTAAAACGGTAACATTTAAAAGCAGTTGTACCAGTACCGGTGAAAGCATTATAGTGAAAGCGGATGGTGACTTAAATGTGGACAGTAGCGGCAATAGTAAGTCATCATTTGCATTTGGCGACAAGTATTATTTCCGGGTGTTTAAGACCTCCGGCATATCAGGCTATACAATCAGTAAGTCAGACGGTATTATTACGCCTTATGGCACAGGAAAGACTGTAACCATAACAGAATCAATTAAATTTGAAAAAAGCGATACGGCAAAAACATCATGCCCGATTACCTCAGTTAATTCAATCACCTGGCAGGGGACAGACCTTGGCACAATTAAAAAGAGTGGTTCGAGGGAGGTTACCTCAGAAGTATCAGGTGTGGCAGTAGGGCAGTTGTGCTATGAAAGCAGCTACGATTCATACTACATTACCGTGCAACAACCCTCAAACTACGACACGGAACAGGATGCCGGGTACGAGGTGCTGATATGTGTTGATGAGATGTCTAAAGCCTAATTCTAATTCAATCGTCTAACTTTGTTTTAGATAGTGATTCCCTACCTTGACAATAAAGGATAATAATGCTGTACGATACTGTAGTGTCCTGAGGTGTTCCTTGCGGAAACTGAAGAATTTAGTAAATGTTTATCTTAATTTAGACTCAAATTAAGGGGGATTTATATGCCGTTGATATCATGGAATGACACCCTTAGTGTGCATATTTGGGAGTTTGACGAACATCACAAGAAAATAATAAATCTCCTCAACGGCTTATATGACGCCATATCGGCCAAAAAGGGCAGCACCATAGTCGAACCGGTAATAGTGGAGTTGATAGACTATACGAGATACCATTTTGCTGCCGAGGAGAAGCTTATGAACAAGTATTCATTTCCGGGGGTCTCCGGACATGAACACGAGCACAAAGAGCTGATTGCGAAAGTAGTTGATTTTCAAGAACAATTCAGAGCTGGAAAGGCTAAGATAGACTTTTCGCTGTTGAACTTCTTAAAGACATGGCTGACTAAACATATCATGGGAACTGATAAAAAATATTCGTCATTTCTAAAAGAAAAAGGCATAAGATAAAGGTGTTGTTTATTTTCTATATGGGGGAAATCTCTATTATTGGAATATCAGAAAATTCTCTCCACTAACTTTAATACACAAAATACTTACGTACCAGCTTTTTCATCATTTTCTCAATGGTATCGTCTTCAGATTTGCTTATTTTGTCGTACAGATCGAATGACATGTCTATGAACACCTCCAGTAGCTTAGGGTCGAAGTGTTTCCCTGAGTTTTCTTTCATTATCTCTAAGGTTTCTTCATAAGAGTAAGGTTCTTTATAAGGACGCTTTGAGGTGAGGGCGTCAAAAACGTCAACTATTGCAAATATCCTTGCACCAATGGGGATGTCTTCTGACATAAGCTGCCCTGAATAACCTTTTCCGTCATATCTCTCATGATGATATACCACCACGTCCACTGCATCTCTGAGCCATGAGTATCTTCCCACTATATCCATACCATGAAGGACGTGATCCTTCATATGTTCAAACTCCTCTTCAGTAAGCTTGCCGGGTTTCAGCAAGATATTGTCAGATATTGCGATTTTTCCAATGTCATGGAGAAATGATCCCTTTATCAGGCTTCTTATTTCGTCATCTTTTAAGTGCAATGCCTCGCCAAGTGAGACGGCATAAATTGCAACCCGGTAATTGTGGCTGTTTGTGTCGCTATCTCTTTTGGCAATGGTGCTGCCCAATGTCTCAAGCATCCCAAGGTTTGCTTCTGTCAGATTGCGGGTATGCTTTATTAAATCATTGTTCATCGATATAACTAATGGATAAAAGATGATCGATGTTACTGAAACAGCCAAAACTATTACCAGGAAAGACACTACGAGGGAATGTCTAATATCTTTCATTGTATGGTTATTCGTACGATATATACCCTCCAGATAACCGTATTTCTTGTTAGTCTTGTCAAACAGCGGCACAACGAACTGTAAGAAGATTCGACCGTTTATGTAAAACCTTTCAGAAGTGATATTGTTAATAAACATAGTGCCTCTCTCTTTACCGACGGTCTCTTTAGGTTCGATGTACTTGTTGTGTGCCTCCATCGCATCGATGTCATTAGAGGTAACTTCATAGAGTTTCTTTAACTCAGTGGTGTAGAGTTCTAAGGCAATGAAATTGCCGTATTTGATGACGAGTTTGAGTTTATCGGCCATTAGGTTATTCTCTTGTTCGGATAAGCCTTGTGCAAAAAAGCGTCTGTCATTTAATATCATTTTAGATTCGGCTATAGCAAGGTCTTTGACCATTTCGTCAATGTCCTGAAGTTTGATAAAAAACACTGTCACTCCTAACAGTATGGATAAGACACACCAGCCCAATATCAGACGCTTTATCAGTGTTATATGTATTTTTCTTGCTACCGACATCTGTTTGCATTATAAAACAAAGACAGCTATCTTCTCAATTTTGGGGAAAACGCGGTCAAGTTGTTAAATTATGCCTGATTATAAACGTCTAAGAATATTATATGAGTGACAAGGTATGCTAAAATATAATTAAGCAGGTAGATACTAAAATGAACTCGATACCATGGTTATCTGGTGTGGAGATTTAAAGGATGAGTATAACTGGCTGAACTGGTAGTTGCGTGAGAAGCAAAGATATATTTTTGGAAAACGTTTGTATGTCAAAAGGGGAATGAAGGGAAATGAATATTGAGTGGACAGATGATTTAATAATTGGTGTTGATATTATTGACGAACAACATAAAGAATTCTTTAGACGTATAAATTTACTATTTCAGTCTATAGAAACTAACGATTTAAAAGAGATAGCCAGGACATTTTTATTTGTCAGGCAGTATGTCAATATTCACTTTAAAACCGAAGAGGATTTTATAAAGAACAATATTAACTATGAATATGGGATTACAAATTATATAGAACATAAAAATGATCACGATGCATTCATAAGAGATTTTACAGAGTTTGAAAAAATAAAGATAAAAAATAAACGTGAAATATTAAAAATAGCAAAAGAGTTTTATCCCTGGATGCGGAACTGGCTGTCTCAGCACATTACTTGTATAGATAAAAAGATGGGTATTATCTATAATAAATCTATGGAAAAGAAATAACCGATTTATATATAGTGCAGGTAACGTAAAGTTTAAGATATCCCCCAATTCACTGTTTTATATGACAAAAAAGTGTCTTTTTCAATGCTTTCATGAAACCGGTAAATCCCCATGTGATTAATAAATAAAGGTAATGACTGGTGCGCCACCCAGGATTCGAACCAGGAACCAACGGATTAAGAGTGCGTTGTTCCAATATTTTTAAGGGTTTGTAAAACATTGATTTTACCCATAAATCCATGATATATAAAGATAATCATCTTTTAGCATTATTGGCTGTAGTTGGATAGAGATGGGTGGAATTTGATTGCCGCGGGCACCTTTATGGGCACCTCATTTTAGATAAACAACGAGGATGGAGATGGAGGAAATTCACACCCCCGAACGCTTTTGTGGATATTGTGTTTGCGGTACATCCTTGAACCAATCTGGAACGAGTGGATAAATTAACAAATTGGCACATATTTATTTTAGTGCATTAATTTACCCAAATGTTATAATAACACCAAATGCCTAAACGCTATGACAAGGTTATAAAGGAAATCCTTAAGGATGTTGTAGATACCCTAATTACAGAAGTTATAGGGTTAAAAATAGTTAAATCCACGGCCATAGAAACTAAACTTCAGATAACGAATGAGCGTGAGGCTGATTTTATTTTACT
>JADFXG010000021.1:49242-49821 GCA_015233895.1 Nitrospirota bacterium
ATTTTACATATTGAATTTCAGGCAACTAATTACTCTAAAATGGAATATCGTGAGTTGCAATATTGGACTTATATAACGGTAATTCATGGAATACATCCAATGCAATATGTGTTTTACATAGGCAATGAACCGCTAACGATGAAAAATAGCATCTCTACGGAAACTATGAATTATAGTTATAATTTAATCGATATGCGCAATGTTGATTGCGAAAAATTCTTGTACTCGGAGAAACCTGAAGAGGTAATTATATCAATCTTGTGCAATTACCAAAAGAAAGGTGTTAAAATATTTATACGAGAGATATTAAACCGGCTAAATGAACTTGTGAAGGAAGAGACGCTTCGTGCCAGGTACATAAGGCAGGTGGAAGTTCTGTCACAACTAAGGGATTTGCAATACGAAGTATGTAAGGAGGTAGAGGATATGGCATTAGTTTATAATTTAGAAAGAGATGTGAGATTTAAACAAGGACGTGAACGGGGATTGTTTGAGGGTGAACGGAAAGGGTTGCTTGAAGGTATTGAAGGGATGCTTGAACTCAAATTTGGTTATGCCGGACTTGAGTTGATGAATACA
>JADFXG010000022.1 GCA_015233895.1 Nitrospirota bacterium
GCTGCCTACCTGCCTGTGAAATAGACTCCATCACGGTACCTGGCGGCATTGGGAAAGTTTCCTGCCAAAAAACATTCTTAAAAAACAACTACTTTACACATCTGTCAGCAAACCTTTGACTCTTTGACAGAAAAACAAAAATTTTATATACTACGCAATGTTTCATAAAGGCCTTTCAAAGTTCAATACTTTCATAAAAAACACAGAGAAAACACAAAGCGCCGTTTTTACGGGGATTTTTTTGTTGATAACAGCAACTTTTAAATATGTTGACTTATTTAATAACTATTATGACAAAGCTGGTTTTATATATACATTGTTTTGTTTCTTACGGGTCCTATTCATATTATATATAGGTTGGTTTTTTTACTTCACAGGAAAAAGCTGTTTATCTGACAAGCTGAAGCTTGGCTACCTTAATACTTTTGTTATAGCATCTATTACAGGAGCTTCTGTTTTATCAATTATAATGTTTATTTTAGGGATTTTAAAACTATATTACATATCTATACTTTTAGTATTAATGACACCCGTCTATTTTATCTCTTACGGAAATTTCAGGAATTCCACATCTGGATTATTAAAGCGTGTAGTTACCCACATCCGTTTGGAAATAATGCCACAAAGCCGGATATTGTCTTATTTATTGCTTGCTCTTATATCTTACAGACTTATATACCTATTTTTTGCCTTTGGGATTCAACCATCTTACGACCCTGGTCCGGTCAATCTTTATCTTAGATATTTTCTCAGTGTCATAAATAATCACGGCATAGTTTTAAATAATTATTTTACAATGTTTTTTAATGCCAAGGGAACAGGACTAATTTATTTAATAGCCATTTTGGCTGATATTCAAACTATTCCATTAATAACCTTCTATTTCTACATAATGACTCTGTTAATGCTATTTCTCTTAATTAAACGTTTTATAGGAAAAGACTATATTTTATGGACGCTGCTTGGACTGATAATTTTCCTGTCCTCCTACTGGATAAGCAACGACTACGATTCCCAAAAACCTCACATTATGGTAAATGCCTATTTCATGTTTATTATGTACATCTCAACGTTTATGTACACAGTATCGTTACACGACTTAAAGAAGTTTTTTTTCGTTTATACCATTAGTGGTTTAGCCGTTGTTATTATGTTACCCATGTCATTTCCGTTAGTGGTTTTTATTATTGGAATTCAGCTAATGTTATCGGTATTTTTCAAAAAATATCTTCAAATTAAATATATATTGTTTTCTATAATGATGATATGTTTTTGCTATGCAGCAGTACTTGCGTATAATAATATTACATCGGGAGTTACGGATTTTAATCCAAGGATTTTATATTCTATACTTAGAAATGATGAGAAAATCAAGACATGGATAAGCCCGTCAATTCTGTCAATGGCAGCTACCGATTATACTGTCACAACACCATCCGATGATACTCCTAATACGCCGGCCCACACGAAAATGCTCAAAGAATTTTTATATGCAAACAAAATACTGTCTTTTATAAAATATATTATTTACGAGACATCGAAAATTCCGTTCTATTTATACCTTTTGCTCCTGGTTATAAGCATTTATTTATTTTCCGCAAAAAGAAAACAAACAGAACCTTACAAGCAAGTCATAATATATTCAAACTTACTGCTCCTTTTTGCACTTTTTGCAATCAAGGTGTCACATCCGCTGGAGGATTCAATAGAAAGATTTCTCTTCATATCTTTAATATTTACAAGAGCCGTAATTCAAATATGGATATTTTACTCTATATACCACCTCAGCATGTATGTGTTAAAAAGCACCGAAAAAATTAAGCAAACAATGTTGTCACTTTTTATAGCAATGATTCTATTATTATATTCATCCCCTATTATTTACATTTTCCAATATCCTTTTAAGTATGGAATACTATACTGCATTGGTAAACTCAGCTATGAAGACTTTTACAACAGAGTTTTTGAATTAAGCTATAAATATGAAAACAATATACCTAACGTCGAATCATGGGTGTATAATAAAATAGGTTCAGGCAACAAGATACTGGTATTAACTGCTAATATGATGGGAATTTATGTATCTCCGCGAAATAATTTTATTTTCGGTGAATATGTCTATACCTTCAATCAATATAAATACCATGATACAGTATTGTTCGGCAGCACAGGGAGTGCTGTCAAAATACTTAAAACCCTTGGCATTAACTATATCCTTGTTAATTTACATAATCCTCTCATTTTGCTCTCCGGCTTCGCTCCAGTTTTTAGCGCCGAGAGCATACGTGAAAATTTCACAATTGTAGCTAATCGTGACCAACTATTTTTACTTAAGTTAAAAGCCCCTGAAGATATCGCTAATACCGATGGCTTTGCAAAAGTGTATGCCTCCATACTTGAGAGTAAAAAGACTCCTAAATACATAAGATGGCTCTACTACAATAAGATAAGAGAAGAGATTTTTAAAAAAAGGTAATTATAGTAAACCGTGTCATTTTCATATAGCCACCACATGCCATGGTTGAATTAAAACCGAAAAATGATATAATATAGACAAAGTGCTACGACAAAAACACAGGGGGCAGGATTGAAAGCTATTCCAAGAATAATGCCAACGCTTCCGGCAGCAGATCTCTTTAATATATTCAGGAATCTATCGAGGGACATTCCGGAGGAAGACGCCCAAAAAATAGTGTCTGGATTTGAAACTAAATTTGCAGAGCGCTACGGTTTGCCCAGAGGTGTTGCCACAAGCAGGGCAAGGATGGCGTTATATTATTTATTGAAAAACATGGGGCTTAAACCAAACGGTGAGGTATTGATTTCTGCAATCCATGTTGCCGACTTTATAAATATAATTGCGCTTGCCGGTTTCAAACCGGTGGTGGTTGACCTTGCGCATAACTCATATAACGTGGACTGCGACGATTTGGAAAGAAAGATTACAAAAAACAGTGTGCTCTTTCTGATGACATACTTATCGGGATATGTGCCCGATATGGAAAGAATCGTGGAAATATCACAAAAGTACAAACTGCCGTTTATTGAGGATTGCTCACAGGCGTTGGATTCTTACTATAAAGGACAGAGGCTAGGAACATTCGGGGTGGCGGCTATTTTTAGCTTAAGCTTATTTAAATCCGTAACCACTTTATTTGGAGGAATGCTTATCAGCCGCAATGAAACACTACTATCGGACATACGACAAGATGTAAAATCACTGAAACCGCCTCCGAAACAACTTTTAGTTAATGAAGCAATTAAAAACGTTGTATTAAAAATAGTGATCAGCAATCCATTGTTCAGTGCCGTGGTATTTCCCCTTATGAGGTGGACACTGCCCGTGGCTGATTATTTTTCAAAATATCAGAAATCAAATAAACAGGTGTTCTTAAGAGATAAAATACCGGATGAATTTCTTGTCCAATACACATGGCAGCAGGCAATAACTGGTTTAAGCCAGTTGAAAACTCTTGATAAAAGGGAGAGGAAAAGAAAAGAAAATGCCCTATATTTATATGATAATATAGTTTCGGACCGTAACGTTGCCGTCCCTGCACTGGTAAAAGACAGCGAGAATTCATTCTGGTTGTTTCCAGTTATCGTTAACTCTCCCAATGAATTCAGAGCGTTTCTAGCTAAGACTGCAATAGACAGTTCAAAGTTTCTCCTTAGCCTTCTTTGTGAGGAAAAGGTATTTTCACACTTCAAATTCAACAGCGATAATGCAAGGGAATTAAAACAAAAAACTGTTTTCGTCCCGATGTACAGCGTCCTTTCAAAGGCACAGACAGAAAGAATAGCTCAGGCAATAAAAAAATATCAGGCAATAAACGGCTCCAATAACGATAACAGATGAGAAAAGGGCAGGATTTTTTAAAAAAAGTTTTCCCCTTCGATATAGATATAACGGCTGTTAGGTTTGGTTTTGCATCTTTTATTAATGTTCTTTATACAAGGCTTTTCAATATTGCCTCTCCAAAGGCCCCACCCTTACTGACATGGATTACAACGTTTGATTGCAATGCCTATTGTAAATTTTGTGCCACCCATAAGGTAAAACATAGTTGTCAGGAATCTGTCCCATACGAGAAGTTAATTAAAACAGCCCATGAAATAGGCAAAGCAGGTACATTTGTCGTAGGCTTCAGCGGCGGTGAGGTGTTGATGTGCCACTATCTCTTTGATGTAATCAAAGTGTTACATTCCTATGGCGTCAAGACCTATATTGTTACAAACGGCTTGCTTCTCAGAGAAAAAGCTGACGAGATACTACAAAGCAAGGTAGAGCTTGTTGTTGTCAGCATCGATAGCAGCACTGCAGAGGAACATGATAATTTCAGGGGTTTTCCCGGCCTCTATGAAAAATTGCTGGATGGTATACAATACATCAGAAGTAAACGGGAAAACTCTGTTCCATTAATAAAAGCCACAACGATATTAAATAAAAAAAATATTCCTAAAATAAATGTTATCCTCGATGATCTAAAAGCCTTCACAGACACTCAGTCACTCCAACCTATAGTAACCGGTTACCATGAAAACAGCCCTCACAGCAAAGCAGAAGAAGGGATAACCTCTTTCATGTTTCAACCTGAAGACAGGCCGCAACTTCAACATTATATAAATGAACTAATAAAAAACCATCCTGATTTTAACAGTTATTATTTCAGGCAAATTCCAACATATTACTTCGACCGTGAAAGGCTTCTTGAAATTCAATGCTGGTCTCCGTTTTTCAGGATGATGATTATGCCAAACGGCGATGTAGTTCACTGCCTTGCTAACCCAAAGTACCCCCCAATCGGTAATATTAAAGATTCCACAATTATGGAAATATGGAACAGCAGAGAAATGTTCAGACAACGCGAGGAAATACGTTTACATAAAAACAACTGTATCTGTTGGACCCAGGACGCCTCTTTCAATCAACTTATACATAACATCCCTCTATTTAACAGAATTCCGGTCTTTAAAAAACACAAGTAGAGTAAGCCGGTTATCAGAACCTCGGATAAAATTGACAGATGGGCATTATGAATAGTATGGGTTTTTCTACAACAAACACGTATCTTTAAATTTAGTTTTTAATCTTTGTACTTTACAAAAAAATAATAATTGTTCTCATTGGTTTTTATTGTTTTAAGTGTTTTTATTGTTTTAAATGTTTTCGGTTGATGTAAACCTGCATGGATACAAGGTTTAAGTGGTTGAACTATCCCATATCCGTACCTAACTATCCCATATCCGTACCTAACTATCCCATATCCGTACCTAACTATCCCATATCCGTACCTAACTATCCCATATCCGTACCTAATTATCCCTCTTGACATTGCATAGGGATAGTAGTATATAATTTATTATGTCCGAGAGCTATGATAAGAACCTTATAACAAAATCTAACAGACTTGTTGAAGCCCGCTATAAATTAACAGTGAATGAACAAAAATTAATTCTGTGGCTAATATCTAAGATAGAGCCAGACGATGAGGACTTTAAAATTTATACGTTAAAGATAACTGAATTTATGGACATGTTGGGGATTGAACATAAGGGAACTTATGCTGAGGTGCAAGAAATAACCTATAGGCTCATGGAAAAAGTTTTACAAATAAAAGAACCGGCTGGATTATTGCAGATAGCGTGGTTTTCATCGGCACAGTATTTTGATGGGAAAGGTTATGTTGAACTGGAATTTTCACCAAAATTAAAACCGTATCTCTTAGGACTGAAGGAACGATTTTTAAGTTACCGGCTACAAAATGTCATTCAATTAAAAAGCTCATATTCTATTAGAATTTACGAGTTGTTAAAGCAATATGAAAAAATTGGTACACGGATTTTCAAAATATCCGAATTTAAAAAAATGTTAGGGTTGGGCAATGAATATCCGTTATATAGTCACTTTAAGGAAAGGGTTATAACTGTTGCTCAAAAAGAGCTTAAAGTCCAAACTGACATTAGTTTTGAGTTTAGAGAGATTAAACTTGCCCGGAAAGTAACTGAAATAGAGTTTTTAATTATCAAAAATGAAAAGGTGATCAGAAATGGTAAGCAAGTGTCTGCCGATCCTATAGAAAAGACCATATTCAAATTAGAATATTATGAGAAAAATCTTTTTGATAAATTGCAGAAATATTACCAATTATCTCGTGAGCAAGCTCATGATGTCGTAATACGTATTTTGCCACAAATGGATAAAGAGTATATAGAGGGATTGCTAAATTACTGTTCTGGTTACTATGAAAAAAAGAAAAAGGAAAATATTAATGTCCACTTAGGAGCAATCACATGGAAAGCCTTACAAGAAGGATGGCAACCACAACAGAGCTTATTTGACATTGAAAGTAAAGAGAAAGAACATGCAGAACTGAAAAGACAAGCAGAGACCAAACGTAAAGAAAAAGAAAAACACGATAAAGAAATCCGCATCAAAGAACAAATTTACGAAGCTATTGAAAATCTTACACCAGAAGATAAATCAGAAATAGAGGAGGAATTTCCAAAATGGCTAAAAATAAATAATCCCTATAATTATAATAATAAATATCAACCGGACATGAGCTATGACATAATAAAGACAAGAATAAAAATAGATTTATATCATTTTATGAGAGAAAAATTAATACACGAATGAGCTTAGGAAATCAGAGGGAAAGGAAATATTCAATAAACAGTGTCAAGTCTGAAATCACCTTAAGCTGAGATACAGTTTGGCTCCGGTTTCTTAAGTGCTGGTTCTATTTCTCAGAACAGGGGCATCCCACCATGAGGATTATCGAAAGCATGGGCCTCCTTATGGCGAATATTTTGATATGGCTGCTCATAAAGATATTTATCCTGAATTTGCTCGTTTATAGGTTGAACTTGTTTTAACCGAAACAGATTGACTTATACTATAATATTGTGTACACTATAAATACTATATTGGCTTTTTAGGAATAACTACTATAATGGAAGATAGTCAAAGCAAAAACGATAAAGGAACTCAACCACAATTTAGAAATAAAACAGTTGCGTACCTGCGAGTATCTACAGGCCAGCAAGACCTCAATAATCAAAAATTGGAACTTCATGAATATGCCCACAAACACAACTTCAAGATTGATGAATTCTTTGAAGTTGAAGTGTCTTCTCGCAAATCAACTAAAGATAGAAAAATTGACAAACTCCTTGAGTATTTACAAGAAGGAGATTTTCTGATAGTCACAGAATTATCACGGTTGGGACGGAGTGTTGGGCAAATAATTCAAATCATTGATGCACTTATTAAGACAAACGTCAAGTTTCTTGCTGTTAAGGAATCCATCCAAATAAATGGCAAACAGGACATTCAGACGAAGACTATGATTACGATGTTCGCCTTGTTTGCTGAAATTGAAAGGGATTTAATATCTGAAAGGACAAAACAAGGGCTTTATGCTGCAAGAGAGAAAGGAAGGTTGATAGGACGCCCTAAAGGAACTGGTACGTCTAGGCTCGATGGGTTTAAGCCTGAAATCGAAGCTTTGTTAAACAATGGGAGCACTAAATCATTTATCGCTAAAAGATACAAAACTTCTCTTAATAACCTTTATAAATGGATGAAAAAGCATAAAATCCCATTAAGGCCAGGTTAGTTGCCTACTCCATTTATTAATCAGGGTTTACAGCTGTTTTCCGCCTCCAGCTTTAGGGCTTCTAAAAGTACAATAATCTCGGATGTTAAAAATGCCCGTAACCGTACTGAATTCAAGGATCTGTGCTCTAAAACATATGACAGATTTACCCTATACGGCAATAAATTTTTTTAGTAGATTAAAAATGTGGTACTCAAGAAGAAAACCTGGAAACTGTCTGTTAATTCTAAAAGAAATAACAGGCTTATAAAGTGATTTTGTTACTTTATAAATGAATCTGATTTTTAGGCTGTAATTTTCTAAGTATGATTCCCAGTTACTTATTGTATATGCGGCCATAGAAAGCATACTAATATAATTGTCATAATCTTCTGTGTACCACGGCATAAATATCCTTGACTCCTGGTCAAGGTTACTCCACTGTGCGGGTGTCGAGGGCGGTTTAAACCCGTGCTCTATGGCCAGATCGTATAGTTTTGAGCCTGGATAAGGAATAAACCTGCCAGGACTGAAGATAACACAATTAGGATTTTCCTCGGAAAGGCGCTTCATAAAAAGAGCGGTTTCTTTCAGGTCATCTATCGTTTCAGTAGGGATGCCGCATAGGATGTTATACATAGGAGTCAGCCGTGGATATTTTGCAAGCATTCTGTTGATTTCCAGAGATTGTTCAACAGTAATTCCTTTTTTCATAAGATTTAGTATCTTTTGTGAACCGCTTTCAACTCCGATATGAATGTAACGTACCCCTACCTCCTCAAGTAATTTAAAATCAACATCCGACATCTTTTTTACCTCATTTACCCTTATACCTCTTACGCCTATTTCCACTTTAAGCTTTCTCTTAAGCATCTCTTTTGCTATAGAGGAAAAATGGCTTACATCCACAAAGGTATCATCATCGTAGAAATATATGAAGTTAACCTTATAATTTTTAACAAGGTGCTCGATGTGGTTTACAACATCGGTGGCGGAATAAGGAACCCATTTCTGTTTGTTGTCTTTGTACCACACAGGGGAGATGCAAAAGGCGCAGTTGTACGGACATCCGCAACTGGTATAAATTGGAAACACTCGTTTCTTATTGCTCTTAAAATACTCCTCCAGAAACGGCTCTACCAATTTATAAGGTAGTTTTTTATAGTCCATGAACTCAAACGTATTGTTTATCTGCCCTATAACTAATTCGTTGTTTTTTTTGAAACACAGGCCATCTATGCTATGTAGATTGTCTGAGCCTGCAATGAGCGTCTCAACCAGTTTTGCAAACGACTCAGAGCCAAAACCACGAATACAGAAGTCAACTACATCAAGTTTTAATGTCTCCTCGGGCAGGACAGTGGGATAAGGCCCCCCCCATACAACTTGTATATTTTTAACACCTTTTACTATTTTCGATATTGCATAAGCCCCAGCAACAGGTATTCCACTCATTACGGAAATACCTACAAGGAAAATGTCCTCAAACTCGATTTTCTTTAAAAGTATTTCCTTCCAGTTATGTTCTATCCTGCAGTCCAAAATCTCTATCTCTATATCCGGCATTTCAGAGACCTTCGAGGCTACATATACGAGACTTATGGGTACGTTGATAACATAGGAGCCTACAAAGCCAAGCTCGGGATAGATCAGAAGTACTTTCTTCATTTACGCCTCTTAATCAAACTCTGCTCCACAGGCTTGATTATACAACAAAAAGGCAACAATTTAAAATAATATTTCAACTGCAAATCAGCAATACTTCATTGTACTGTAAGTAACAAACAAGTTGACGTAGAGACTTTGCAGTTGCTATACTGGCAATAGCAGGTAAAGCAGACACTATACCGACTCTGTGGAGCGCTATAAATAAAGACGATTACAAAGGACGCATGAATGGGGATTAGTTTAAATATCGTAGATGCCGGGGCAAGATACGGAATACATCCAAGCCTCGATGAACTTAAGGATTGTGCTGACTTTTATCTGTTTGAAATTGATAAGCCGGAAGCTCAAAGATTATCGGAAAAATATAAACGGTTCAAAAATATTAATGTCTATAACCTCGGTCTTTACAGCAGCAACTCGATTAATAAAATGAACATGACGCGGCATCCTGGTTTAACAAGTTTCCTCGATGTTGATAAAGCTGTAGTTGACTCTCTGGACTATATGAAGGAGGAATCGTCCGTAGTTTCAGTTACAGAGATAGAATGCGTTGCCCTGGACGAGTTTTTAACTAATGACATTCATTTTATGAAACTCGATACTGAAGGAACGGAACTTGAGATTTTAAAAGGCGCTACAGGGCATCTTAAAAAGGATATAATCGGAATCAGAGCGGAGACCCGCATTCGTCCTTTTTACAAAGGGCAGGCCTTTGTCTGGGACATTAACCATCTGCTGCTAACGTTTGGTTTTGAATTAATAAACATCGGTTATGAAGGTAGAGGAATTAAAAAAAGTAAATTTACTCTGCCCGACAAGTATGGTATTGTTGGTGGTTTCGATGCCGTTTGGACTAAGAAAAAATCACTGTTGCTGGATACTTCTTTATATTCGGACGATGAGATACGGGCAAATACCATAAGAACCGCTATTTTTTATATGCTCAACAACGCTACCGATTGTGCTTTAGATATTCTTATACATACGGTGGATTCGCTGGGGTTGACTTTTGAGAAATATATGGAGGATCCGATATTCTTACACTTAATGAAACAAGTCGAGAAATTGTTTTATTATCTTGTACGCCTGCCGTATTTCGAGAGAAAAGAATTGGATGCAATCTTCGCTAAAATATTCTATAAGGGTATGAAATTCTCATTTTATCAGCAATAATGACGGAGGAGTTCTTTTCTATGTCTATTCCGTACTATTCTGCAGTATTGTTATATGACATTTAGCAGCAAATTAATTATGAGTCTTTTTCTGTTCTCGCAAAATTTTTTCATGGATAGCCTCAAGTAACCATGTTTGTCTTGTTATTCTGATAGGCTTACGATTTTTTACTAATGCATCTACATTAGATAACATGGAGGCAGGTAAACGTATAAGTACGGATACAGACTTTTCACCATCTGTTATATGGTCATTTGGTACAGTGCCACCCTTTACAATTAGCTTTTCTACGGCTGCATCATTGAGAGATGGCTTTGGTTTTGGTTTACTTGTTACGGCCATATCAAGTCCTTTCTGTATATATGATATCATAAAGATATCTAAACAATATTATATACATTTTATTTTTATATCTATTTTATATCATAAAGATATCTAAACAATATCGTAATTTCATCAATGGCTTTGTCATCTGAAGGATGGAGCTCAGGAACAGCAAGGCCAAGAGCGGCAGCATTACTAAACGCCTTTCTTGCCATAAGTGGAGTGTCAAGAAATTGCAATGAGTTACTTTCTTGTAATACACTTCTTGCCTCGTTATTATCCTGTCCTCGTGAATCAGCACGATTAAGAAAAGCAAAGGCTCTCAAAGTTGAGTTGACAGAGCGGATTTCATCTACCAAATCGCTAACTTTTTCGAGTGTCCAAACGTCAAAAGATCGAGGGACAAAAGGAACAAGTAAAACATCTGCAACAGTTAGAGCAGCTCTTTGGCTTGTGGTGTCCCTTCCTCCAGTGTCAATGACAATGTCGTTATATTTATGAAGTAAGCGTTTAATCTCGTTGCGCACAGCAATTCCGGTTAGTTTAATGCAAGTGTATCCTGCACCCCCATCCCGTCTCTCATTCCTTAAGGTGGTAAAATCGGTTGCAGTCTCCTGATCATCAGCATCCACTAAAAGCACATCATGCCCATGTGTTGCGCGCATAATGGCTAAATTAGTTGCGACAGTTGTTTTACCGCTACCGCCCTTTATTCCGCCAATAGTTACTATCATCTGTATATCCGTAAGATATTTATTAGATATATATAATATATCATAATAATATATTGCGTCAACATGGTGAGATACAGATAATATTTAAACACTATTGGCGTGGAGCTGTGGCCAGCGCAGGAAATGCAGAGGAGTTTTTTATGAGTCAAAGGTTTTCCTTGCAAAGAAACTGAAAGGCATTTCAGATGTTTTTAATACATCGTCAAAGCCGTCTTTTTTTATTTCGGTAATAAGGATACACCTGTCTTTACACATAACAACAACTCCGTTTGAGTGTTTTAACGTGATGTTTCCTGGGACGCTGACTATCTTTCTTTCCAATAATACAGTTTTCCAGAGGACTATTTTTGTGCCGTTAAGGAAAGTAAATGCTCCCGGTAAGCCCTTTCCATTAAGTCCCCTTACAAGGTTGTGAACATCTGAGGCGCTCATTCTGTCCCAGAGTATTCTGCCGTCATCAGGGTAGCGTTTACAGTAGTATGTACCCTCTTGCGGGTCTTGTTTTAGTGCTCTAACCGTGTTGGAGGCAATCTGTGTTACGGCATTAACGAGGATTTCCTGGAATATATCCAGCGTTTTGTTTATTATCTCTCCAGCTGTTTCATCAGGAGCTATTGGATACAGTCTTTGCTCGATTATATCCCCCGTGTCTATTCCTTCATCAACATAGAGTACGGCACAACCGCCTGAGAGTTCACCGTTTATCACTTGCCAGTTTATTGGGGAACCGCCGCGGTACTCCGGCAGCTTTCCACCGTGAAGGTTTATTGTCCCGCGTGTTGGAATTGCCAGGATATCTTTTTTGAGGATTTTTGTGTATCCGGAAAGTATCATTAGATCTAAGGACAATGACCTCATATCGCTTATAAATTCTATACTATTTACGTTCTGTGGTACGTAGGTGGATATGCCCAACTGTTGAGCTGTGCTAAAGACGGAGTCATTTCCCATTTTATTTGGTTCAACCACCACGGCTGCGGGCTTAAAACCGGCCTCACACAGGCTCAACAAGCACTTAACACCACGCAGGCCATTACCGAAATACGCAATATTCATCTCTATCTTATCTTAACTCAAATGTAAATGTTATATAAACACTGCAGATAAAAGGAGAGTATCATACACTTTAACTCCTATATAGTGCTTTAGTAAAAATAAACACCTTGCACAAATTAAAATGATTGGGTATGATAATGAAATTGATGTACGATGACGTGTTGTTTAGTACATAACCCTAAGGCACAATAACGATGGACAGCGTTAAGATAACAATAATAGGCAGCGGGGTCATAGGGTTGTCTATTGCTGCGGAGTTGTCTAAATACCACGCAGATATCTTGCTTGTGGAAAGGCACGGAAAGCAGGGGCAGGAGACAAGCAGCCGTAGCAGCGAGGTTATCCATAGTGGCATATACTACAAAAATAACTCTCTTAAGGCTAAACTCTGTGTTGAAGGGGCTGCGCTTTTGTATGAGTACTGTGAAAAAAACTCCGTGGCTCACTTAAAGACAGGGAAACTGATAGTGGCAGTAACTAAAGAGGAACGAGAGGACTTAGAGTCGCTGTTTAAACACGGTACAGATGAAAACGGTGTTAAAAACCTTCGGCTTATTGATGCAGCAGAAGCCGCTAAAATTGATCCATGCATTAAGGCTGCCGCCGCCATACATTCCCCCGACACCGGCATTGTTGATTCCCACTCTCTGATGAGTCGTCTAAGCACTGAGGCTGCCGCAAAAGGTGTTGTTTTTTCATTTAATACGGAAATCAATTTTATTGAAAAAAAAACTCCCGGCGGCTACATCTTAGGTGTAAAGGACAGCGATTATAGGTTTTTCTCGCACATTGTGATAAATGCCTCAGGGCTAAGTTCAGATCGTGTGGCCTCCATGGCCGGCATTGACGTAGATGAGGCAGGGTACAGATTAAGTTATTGTAAAGGCTCGTATTTTACATACTCTGGAACCCCCCCGCCGTGTAGAATGCTGGTATATCCGCTGCCTGAAAGACAGCTTAAGGGATTGGGAATTCATGCAACGGTGGATATGGCTGGCAGACTGCGCTTTGGTCCCGACACCGAGGATGTTGATGAAATTGACTACAGGGTGGATGCAGGAAAGGGACAGATGTTTTTTGAAAGCGCAAGCAAATACATTAAAAACCTTAAGCGAGATGCTCTTGCTGCCGATATGGCAGGAGTTCGCCCTAAACTAAAGGGCGGAGATTTTATTATTACCCACGAACATCTGCGTGGACTTGAGGGTTTTATAAATTTGATAGGAATAGAGTCCCCGGGTCTTACCGCCTGTATCTCCATTGCCCGCATGGTAAGCGCCATGGTGAGGGACGTATAAGAGTGTTTTTCAGCAGATTGCCCATATAAACGCAGATGAAAAAAACCAATCTGTGAAAATCAGCGGCTGAATCCTTAAAAATTCAATCAAACATCTTTTGTGCGACATATAATAAGTGAAAACTCCTTGACTTCACAGATAAAATTGCAATATAATTATTTTGCTCATTAAAGCAACCAAGAAAATGGATGATAAAGGGTGTAATAATGTTTTAATAACCGGAGGGGCTGGTTTTATTGGCTCTTACGTGTGTAAGTTGATCCTGGGGCTTGGCTACCAGCCGGTGGTGCTGGATGCCTTCATACAGTACATCTCCCCGTTTGAAAGCAGCTATCAGAAGTATCTTGAATACAGGTTTAAGGACACTAAAAGCAGGATAATATTTGAGCGCGGCGATACCAGGGATAAAAACGACGTAAGAAGGTTAATGTCCCTCTATAAGCCGCAGTATATAATACATCTGGCGGCACTTCCGATAGCCGACCTTAGCTACACCCATCCCCAGGAGGCAATAAGCAGCATAATAAACGCTACCGTCAACATTCTGGACACTATAAATGAGCATAACTTTGTTAAAAGATTTGTCTATATATCGTCAAGCATGGTATATGGGGATTTTAAGGAGATTCCTGCCCCTGAGGACCATCCTAAGAGCCCAAAAGATATCTATGGCGGGACAAAACTTGCCGGCGAAATTCTGACAGAGACCTACAGCCGCCGCTTTGGTATAAAATACACGATAATAAGGCCATCTGCTGTCTATGGCCCCACGGATGTTAACCGGCGGGTAAGCCAGGTGTTTATCGAAAACGCTATGAAAGGCGAAAAACTCATCGTTCACGGCGGAGGGGAAAACATTTTGGATTTCACGTATGTCGAGGACATTGCCCAGGGGATAGTTAAGGCCACATTTTCACCGGGCGGAGAAAATCAAATCTTTAATATAACCAGAGGGCAAGGTCGTTCCCTGTTAGAGTATGCCGAGCTTCTAAGAAAATATTTTCCGAAGCTTGAGATACAAACGAAGCCGTTTATAGTTTACAGGCCTAAGAGGGGAGCTCTTTCTATAAAAAAAGCGCAGGAGTTAACCGGTTACTCTCCCATGTATTGTCTTGAGGATGGACTGGATCACTATATAGATTTTATGAGAGAGCTTGAGGATTGTAAGTGAGCCATATTTCGCTTTGCAGGGCGCTTATCGAGGATGAGGAGCTGCGGGCGGTGGAGGCTGTATTAAAAAGCGGGTGGCTCACTCATGGCCCTAAAAACACCGAATTTGAAACTCTGTTTGCTTCATACTTAGGTGTAAAACACGCCATTGCAATGAACTCCTGCACATCGGCACTGTTTTTGGCCATAGCGGCAAATAACATAAAGGGAGATGTTCTGCTTCCCTCCTTTACCTTTGTTGCCTCGGCAAATGCCGTGGTCACAGCAGGCGCAAGGCCTATTTTTGTGGATATCTCCTATGACGACTGCAACATTGACCCGTATTTGCTGGAAAATGCGCTTACTCCGCAAACAGAGGCACTAATGGTTGTACATTATGCCGGCCAGTGCTGTGATATGAAGACAATTTCGGAATTTGTCAAAAAGCATAAATTGGTTCTGATAGAGGATTCGGCAGAAACAATAGGTGGCACTTATGAGGGCAAAATGAGTGGCAGCTGGGGTATCGGCTGTTTTTCCTTTTTTCCCACAAAAAATATAACAACAGGCGAGGGTGGGATGTTTACCACAAATGATGATGTACTGGCTGAGCATGTCCGGGCTCTCATTGGACATGGGATAAAGAAAACCACTGCAGAGCGGGTCTCAGAGGGCAGGGCTTGGTACAGGGAGGCCAGCTATCCCGGGTATAATTTCAGGTTAAGCAATATTTTGGCGGCTCTTGGCGTGGAACAGATGAAAAAACTGGACAGGATGAACGCCTTAAGAAGGCAGCACAGCGCATATCTTATGGAAAAATTAAAGGACGTTTCTGAGATATCCCTTCCTGTGGAAAAACCGGGTCGTCTGCACGTGTATCAGATGTTTACTATAAAGGTGAAAAGAATAGGTATGAGGGATAGGCTTGTGCGGTATTTGAAAGAGCGGGAGATAGAAGCCTCAGTGCACTTTGACCCTCCAGCACATCTCCATAGTGCATATAAAGACATGTGTAAAGCCAAACTTCCGGTAACTGAGGCTGTCTCTTCAAGCATAGTAACCCTGCCCATGTTTCCACAGTTGACTGTTGCAGAGCTTGATACAATCGCTGGAGCGATAAAGGACTATTTTAGTGGTGGATAAGTCTTTGAATAAGGTTGTTGTTTTTATTCCTGCTTATAACGAGGAGGAAACGATAGCCTTTGCCATAGATAAAGTATGTGAGCTGTATCCTGAAAGTGTAACTGCAGAGAAAAATTATTTTGTTGAAATATTGGTTGTAAACGATGGCTCTGTTGACAAAACAGAGGAAATAGCAGAATCAAAAGGAGTAAGGGTGGTTTCCCATCCCACAAATATGGGACTTGGTGCGGCAACTCGAATAGCTATGATGACAGCTTATGAGATGGGGGCTGATGTTGCAGTTAAACTCGACGCAGATCTGCAGCACGACCCTGCTGATATAGAGAAAGTAGTTATGCCCATCCTGTTTGGTAAGGCCGATATATGCTGGGGATCGAGATTTGCCGGCAAAATTCACTATAAGATGCCGATAATCAGACGGTTAGGAAACATGTTTTTTACATGGCTTATGAATCAGCTGACTCCTTATGGTATTTCGGATGCACAGACTGGGCTTATGGCTTACGGCAAACGTTATTTGGCAGTGTTTGAGCTCTTTGGAAGCTACAACCCGCCTCAGCAGCTACTGATAGATGCTAGCAATAAGTTTATGAAGTATGCGGAGGTTCCGGTTGTGTTTTATGAAAGGAAAACTGGCAGATCGTTTGTCAGTTTAAGATACCCTTTTTATGTGTTTATAAATATTTTGCGCATTATGATTTACGGTAGTCCACTGAAGTTGTTTACAGCCATTGGTTCTGTTATGGTTATTTTTTCTATTATATATTTTATAGCAAGTACTATTTTTGAAAAATACTTAATGAATTTTCCAATTCTTTTAGTAAACAACCTTTCCCTTGCAACCTTAATTGTCGGTTTACAGTGTTTCTTTTTTGGCATACTGGCCGATCTCTTAATTAAAAGACGAAGGTGAAGACACTTAGCAGATGACAATAAAATCTTTTATAAAGATGTTCAGGCATTTTTTAAATTTGAAACCTACAAGTGGACAGATAATCAATGCAATGAAGTATTCATCGCATTATTTCACCAATTCTTTTCCATACTATTTGAATTACAATCCTATCAGCGTAGGCTTTTATATTACGTATAAGTGTAACATTAAATGCCCTCACTGCTTTAGCACTGCTATAAACAAGAAAGAGTATCTTCAGGAAACGATGTCTTTGGAGGAGTTTGAAAGCATCGTAACCCATAGAAACCTTATAGATACCTTCAGAGTGTCGTTTGTTGGAGGGGAGCCTCTTTTGCATCCTGATTTGTTCAAGATGATCGAATTATGTACAAGGCATCAAAAGTTAACCATGTTTCCATCTAACGGCCTTGTTGTCAATGAACGGCTGGATGAGTTTAAAAAAACCTCTCTTACAACAATACAGATAAGTTTATATGACAATTATATTGAAAAACAGATGAAAAATGCCGCTCTGATAAGAAAAGCAAATCCAGGCATCGAGGTCTCTCTATCCAGAATTGTGACGAAAGAAAGGGAGTCGTATTTATTTATGGAAGAGGTTATAAAGATGGCAAAAGGCCTTGGTCTGGAAAATATATGTTTTCAAAACTTTGTAGCAAAAGACAAAACCCATTCCCATCTATCAATTTACGAGGAGGATGAGGATGTATTGCAGTATCTGAAGGAGATAAAGTCGAAATATGGACGGGAGTTTAATATATTGTTTCCGGCTCCACTAAGTAAGAATGCCGGATGGCGGTTTTGCTACGACTTCTATACAGTTGTATTTGTGAGAAAGGGGGGAGTAATAACGCCGTGCAGCACTGTAGTGCCGCCGTATAAGATGCCTCAGACCATATATGATGATAATTTCTGGAATACTAAATCTTTCTTAGACCTCAGAAAAAACCATAACAGCACACCTCCATTTGACTCTTTGTGTGACTTCTGTTATAAAAGTGCCCGCTACACAAGAGCTTTTATATAAAGAGGCCTTGCCTTTTCATACGGTGTTTTATTAGACTACTGTGGAGACGTACTTTAGCGGAAAAGACGGAAAAACAGGAGGGACAGCATGTTTGACAGTGTTTTAATCAATGTACCTCTAAGCAGTCCGTTACATCCTCAGAGCAATATTATTTTTCTGAAAGGATTCCTAAAGCAAAACGGATACAAGACGAAAGTATATGACACCAACATCAAATTCATTAATTGGTTTTTGTCGGATACTTTTCGCCACATAAAAGACATTGAGTACATGGATAATCCTGTCCGGATGTTAGCCCTGTACAACGAAATAGAGAAGGCCCTGTACGACCGCAGCGCCAAATACAGGGGTTTTTCCTTAGATATTAGGAATGTTGGTATGGCCTACAACAGGACGGTTTTTGAGGAGGTCATCAAAAGTGTAAGCGACAAAGAGGCCAACCCTTTCATTGAGTACTATAAGAAGTTTGTTTCTGAGGAATTAAAACCGCTATCTCCTAAAATTGTTGGTATAGGTATAATTTTTCAGGATCAGATAATACCGGCCTTTACGCTGGCAAACATAGTGAGAGATGTGCTTCCAGATACAAAAATAGTCCTTGGCGGGCAAATAATAACGCGCTGTTATGACACTATGACAGAAAGTGGCCTGCTTGACAGATTTTGGGACTATCTGGTTTTGTGGGACGGGGAATTGCCGCTGGCAGACATTCATAAAACTCTCCTTGATAAGCAACCTGCAGAAATGACCAACGTTATAGTAAAGAACCAATCAGGGGCGGTTATAGACAGACACTCATATGGTTTTGATCTGGATAGCCTTCAAAGGCCTGATATTGAGGACATAGATTATAATGAGTACCTGTTTCCGGAGATGTTGATCCCACTTCAAACGGCAAGAGGGTGTTATGGCACGTGTGAGTTTTGTGCGATTCCTTTTGGTTCCAACGCGGGGTTCAGGCAGCGGTCAGTGGAGCATTTGATTGAGGACATTTTGGCTATCCGGCAGCATACGGGCGAAAAATACGGAAAAGAGGCATTGTATTTTAAGTTTATGGATGACACCTCGGCCCCTGCTACTTTGACAAAATTATCAAAAGAAATAGAGATCATGGGACTCAACGTGCAGTGGGAAACCTTTGTGCGCCTCGAAAAAGCGTTTGAAGACGAGGAACTAATGGCTCAACTGTACCGTGGGGGTTGCAGAAAACTTATGTGGGGACTTGAGACCACAGACCCTGTGATTCTTAAAGATATGAATAAGAAGATAACCCCTGTTCAGACAACAAAAGTTCTTAACTCCACGGCAAAGGCCGGAATAATGAACTTTGTTTTCGTACTGATAGGCTTCCCTGGTGAGACAGCGCAGCAAAGGGACGCTCTTGCGGATTATATTATAGCAAATCAGGATATTCACGTCCTAACCATTGCCACTTTTGACTTGACAAAGGGCTCGAGAATTCAAGGTAATCTGACATATCCTAACACCTATGGCCTGGAGTTCAGCAGACCGGAGGGTTTTGAGGTTCGGCTGCCTTATACGGTAAACGGCGGCAACTGGAAAGAGGAAATGGTCAAAGAGGCCCAGCGGTTGCTGGTAAAAATAATAAGAGAGCGGCCAGATATAGGTTTTGTAAGCCTGTTTCCCGACCAGGTGCGCGGCATTCTGTGCAACAGACACGGAAACGACTGGGGGCGGACGTTTCTTTCTAGGTTTGGAGAGGACAACATCAGAGAATTGCTGCTTGCAACAGAGCGGTATGTGAGTGCATTTGAAGAGTGTCAGGAGATAGACCTGTCAATTTTGCCAGAGCCTCTGAAACGTGAACATTTGAGGACAAAAGAGGACATTAAGTCTATCTCCGATGCTATAAACAGGAGAAAGGAGTACCAGAGCAGGAGAGTTAACCAGCTTTGACCCTATCCTCCTATTTAACCGGAGCGGAGAGCTATTTGCATGAACCCGTTCAAAGGGAATGGTTAAAAAGACTTTTTAATAAAGCAGGGCAAGGTTGTTCCCTGTTTTCTGATGCAGGAGACAAAGCTGAGATTCATGAGGAGTTCAGAAACCGCATACGTACGGAGGAGATAAAGGCCTGGTATAGCTGTCAGGAGGGGGATAGTCTTTTTCAGGGGACGTCCATATCTTCTTTGACTATTCCAGGGGTGTTTACGGAGCCGGTAAGATTCGACAACATTGGGCAACTTCAGGAGGTTATTGCACAGAGCTACATAGAAAATCACTGGAGAACTGCCCCCCATGTAAAGGCAGCCATTATGGAGGATGTTGGCAAATGGCTGGATAGTGGCCTGTTTTATTGTGTGGTTGTTGCCTCAAAGGTAATTTCACAGGCGTTTTCTTTAAAGGTGCGATACGAAGATGTGGTGTTAAAGGTAGATGATTTTTTGGTTGATCCCCATGAGATAACCTCATATCCATACGATGTAAGGGTAAAGTACTTTGACACGGTTAAAGAGAGAATAGAGTGTTTTGGGGATCTGGACATCAGTCGTCAGGAGTTGGAGTCAAGTCTTATTTTGGCAGACATAAGCAAGCCAAAAATAGAGCGCTTCAAGGACAATATAATATTAGCCCCCGTAAGGTGTAACGACATAGCTGCTGCAATGGCTAAAAACATAAAAAAACTGATTACAGAAAAAACACAAAGCCGGATAAAACCGGCATCCATAGCAGTCGTTATTTATGATACCGATACCCCTTATACGTACTATCATATTACAGGGGCTGATGCGGATGGCATGTCGCCACAGATGCCTGGCCTGACCGTGCTGGGTTCAAGTGGTACGATAGATGCACTCCGGTGGCTTTATATCTACAGAGTAAGTCTCATAGCACAGAAGATGATGAAAAGCTCTCTGTACTCGGAGGTGCACAGAAGGTTTATTCCTTTTGTCTTTTTCGGTGTGTTGGTACCCAGAGATGCCGACATATTGCTTGATATGCAGGCTCTGGATCTGCTTCGTTATCATGGCAACATAACCCCAAACATTGAGTTTGCTTATCTATTGCCGGATATAATAAGGGGCCGCACACAAAGAGAAGAAATGGACTTTCGTAAAGAGTTAGAGCAAAGAACTCATTCATGTGCTTCGGCACAAAAAGGAAACGCATAAATGTGTACAACTGGTTATCATAAAGGCTTAAAGGTGTTGTTCAAAAACAGGGATAAACAGACTGAAACTGATGAGGAGATACTGACAGACAACGGTATTATAGCTTGCAGGACTAAAGGCGACAGTTACTATAGCTGGGGATTGAATATGTTTGGGTGTGCCTTTGTCAGTACTGCTGTAAACTCCCCTAAGTGGACATCTTTGATATATGAGAACAAGCTAAGAGAAGCTGCCAGTCTGTATGAGGCTGAAAACAGAGCTCTTTTTATTCCTACGGAGGTTGTTTCAAAAACGTTGCCAGAGGTTAAAACGGTACGGCAGTGGGTGGATGCACTGACAGACACACATCGATTATCCAGAGGGTATAACATTCTTGTCTGTGATCCACAGAATGCGTTCCATGTGGAGATGTACCGTGACAACATTTCTGTAAGAGATGTTACGCAGTCTCTGACAGTAACAAATCATTTCCAGTCATTGAAAGCCGGGCCGGCCGCAGAGGATGATTATCCGAGCAGTTTCAGACGCCTCAGATATGGCAATGAACATCTTCCCGGGGTGCAATCAACTCCCGGCATACTTGAAATGATGAAGCCGTCTATGCCTGCAAGGCAGAGGGAAATATGGCGCAGTGCTCCTTTTAAAACTATTTCCTCGGCGGTAATAGATGTTACTAACGGTATTGTTTATTATAGCAGGGCACTTGAGCAGGAGTATTTGTTGTTCAAAATAAGATATCAAAATAAACTATAAGGAAGAGGATATGCCATGAGCGAAAACGACAGAACTCAAAAAGAGATGTCAAGGTATATTGATCTGGAGATTTACCACAGGGTAGAAAAAACGCATCCGTTTTATATTGAAATGGCGCAAGAGATTATCACTCAGATAAGCAACTACTGTAAGGATGACAAAAAGTATGAGATACTGGAGCTTGGTGCTGGGACGGGGCTTTTGACCATGGAACTGTTAGGGCTGCCATTTTGCAATGTCCATGCTTTAGAGCTTGACAGTGACTGCTGTTATGCACTAAGGAGACACATAACCCATGAAAATTGCATAATTGTAAACGGGGATGCCGTAAACTACTGTAAAAGCCGCCATTTTGATGTAGTTGTATCAAGTTTTGCACATGATCATATCTGCTATGACAAGGCAGCGGATTTTGCAAAAAACATACGAAACAATTTGCTTAAAGGAGGCATATATGTTATGGGCGGGGAAATACTGCCCTACTATGAGACTTCTGCAGAAAGAAGAGAAGCACTTTACAAATATCACGGCTATATAATTAACAAGGCGTTGCGTGACGGGTTTTTTGAGGTTGCACAGATAGAGATAAATGCGTTGAAATCCGGCCTGGAAATGATAGGTGATTTTAAACGCCATGAGGCGATGTTTGAAAAAGAAATGACTGATGCTGGCTTTACGTTGTTGATGAAAAGGAAAATAGGGCCGCTTGAAACCCACGATGTTGGTGGGGTGTTCGTTTATGTCTATGGAAATTGATACGGCCTCTGGCAGTATGATGCAAGGATTCATATTTGTTAAACGAGACTATAAAGACAATATTTTTTGAAGTATTTGAGGTCTCCGGCATTACTATGGATACGGTGCTTAACGATATTGAGTCATGGGATTCGCTAAATCATATGAAACTTATTGCAGCGCTTGAGGGTGCTTTTTCAATAAGATTTACGTTTCCGGAGATAGTAAAACTCCTGTCTGTAAAAAAGATATATGAAACGATAGAAAGTAAAGGGGTCAGATTGTGAAGTATTTTTATGAAAAAATGCTCCATATCTTTAAAACCTCCCCAGCAACCTTTTACACGTATTATGGCCAAACCTATAGTTACAAAGACTGTTACGCAAACATGGTTAAAATAAACTCTGTGTTGAAACACTTTAAAAGAGCAAACATTGTTGTATATGGCAGAAAGAGTTTCAGTACATACTGCACCATCTTTTCAATATTCCTTTCTCAAAACATATGGGTGCCATTGTCTGAGCTTGCACCCCCGGCAAGAAATCTAAGCATGGCTGAGACAACAACCCCTGCCCTGATTCTCACAGATGGCAGCGGTTTCCCAGGGGCAGTATCCGATTATGCCGCTAAGAGTAACATCCCTGTGGAAAACATAGAAGAGATTATACAACAAGAAGCTGGCGAGGAATTCATTTTAGGAGATTTTTTAGCGGATGATCTTGCATACATTATGTTTACTTCGGGCTCTACCGGCATCCCTAAAGGTGTTCCTATGACAAATGCCAACTACATTAATTTTGTGGAAAATGCACTGGAAATACTGCCCTTTGAAAAACACGAGGTGTTTTCCGACTACCACGGTTTTTCTTTTGATATTTCCATATTTTATCTGTTTTGCGCTGTGTTTACGGAGAGTGCCTTTGCCCCTATTATAGAGAATGAGGAAAGGTTTTTTCCGTTAAACAACATAATAGAAAACAGGGTAACAGTGTGGTCATCTGTGCCATCGGTTATTACAAGAATTCAGATGATTCGCAAGGACGATATAATAGATACACCCATAAAAATAATGTTTTTGTGTGGGGAGCCTTTTAAACTAGACGTGCTTAAGTTCTGTTACAACAATCTGGGGATAAAGCACGTATATAATTTTTATGGTCTAACGGAGACCGGAGTGGAAAATTTCTATCATAAATGCAGCATCAGCGATCTGCAAAAGTATGAAATGAAGGGGTTTGTACCGATTGGGAGACCACTTAAAGGCAACGATATTTTACTTGATGCTGATAATCAGCTGCTTATAAGCGGTGTACAGGTAACACCTGGTTATCTCGGCAACAGGGAAACGGAACGCTTTGCTGAAATAGATGGAAAAAGATGGTACAAAACCGGCGACATAGTACAGCGCTACGAGGATGTATATTTTTGTAAAGGGCGCATGGACTCGCAGTTAAAATTAGGCGGCTACAGGGTCGAACTAATGGACATAGAAACCCATATAAGGAGATATCCGGCAGTGACTGACGCCGTGTGTTTTGTCACCGGAACTGACAGTGAAACCCTTGTTGCGGCGGTTGAGTCGGGGATTTTGGACGAAAAGGGATTGAAAGCATATCTGAAGGAGTGTTTGCCGCCATATATGGTACCCAAAAAGTTATTTCAGCTTAATGAGTTTCCTAAAAATGCCAATGGTAAAACAGACAGGAAAAAGATTAAATTGCTCTATACAGGAAGTGAGGATATTTGAGGCTATGATTACCATAGAGCCTATAACCAAAGATGATTATGGGGCAATTTCCACATTACATGAAACCCTGCTTCCGTGGTCTTTTATGGCGAACGCTGGCAGGAGATTTTTGAGTGCATTTTATGATGTAGTGATGAGCTCTCAGGCAGGGTTTGGTTATGTTGCAAAGGAGCAGGGCAGGGTTGTCGGGTTTGCTTTAGCGGTTTATGACAGCAGGGGGTTATTGAAAAGGCTTCTTTTGGCAGATTTTTTTAAGATAATAAAGTCCCTTTTGCCTGTAGTAATCAAGTCATTCAGTAAAATGAAAACGCTTCTGCAGCTAATCCTCCACAGACAGGAAAAGGCGTATAGAGTGCCCTCTGGAGAGTGTTTATTTATAGCAATAGATCCTGCTATTAAAAAAGGAATGACGTTTTTTAAGTTGATCTATGCCATAGATAAGCATTTCCTGGACAGGGGTATCAAGGTTTACCATGGCAGAGTGCTTAATACAAATCCGGTGATAGAAGTGTTTAGAAGGGTAGAGAGCTTTCAACCTGTTGAAGAGATCTCCCTGTATGGCCATATGTGGACACTTTACAACTGGAGTATAGAGCGCAGCTTTAAGCAGATAAAAGAGATTTCTGAAAACTCTTAACGAGAATAGCCGCAGCTTGCACAATGTCCGGCGGCTGGAGGTATAACAATCATGTGCGGGATATGCGGAGTGGTTTCTTTTGACAGGGCTTGCCGCAATGAGACTCTGGATCAAATGACGGATATCCTTTCACACCGGGGCCCTGATGGCCGGGGCACATACACAGACGATTACGCAGGCCTTGGCCACAGAAGGCTTTCAATTTTGGATTTATCTGATGCTGGCAGACAACCCATGTGTAGTGAAAGCGGTAAACTGTGGATAGTTTTTAATGGTGAGATATATAATTTTAAGCAGTTGCGATCTATTCTTGAAGCCAAAGGTTACAGATTTAAATCAAATTCCGACACAGAGGTTGTTTTAAACGGATATGAATACTGGGGCACAGAGGTCTTTAGCAAACTGGATGGATTCTTTGCATTAGCCTTGTGGGATAAGAAACAGAAAAAGTTAGTACTGGCCAGGGATTGTTGTGGGGTAAAGCCGTTATTTTTATCCTGCAACAGTAAATTCATAGTTTTTTCCTCAGAGCTAAAAGGTATTTTAGCAAGCGGCCTTATCAGCAAACAAAGAGATTACCAGTCACTTTCCAATTATCTCTCCATGTTTTATGTGCCCGGGCCTAACACCATATTAAAAGATGTTAAACAAGTGGCAGCCGGAACGTACATGGTGTTTGAACCAGGCCGGGAGGCGATAGCCGTTAGTTACTGGAGCATAATAAATGCAAAGAACCTTACTTTGCCAAAGCAGCCAGAGCAAATTTATGAACTTATCAGAGATGCGGCGGCAAAAGCTGTGGACAGCTCCCTGGTTGCGGACGTTCCGGTAAGCCTTTTACTGAGCTCAGGGCTTGATTCCTCGATAATGCTCTCAGAGCTTAAACGTCTGGGCAGGGACGATATAGAGACAATAACAGTAGGCTTTAAAGAGACTTCGTATGATGAGAGCAAGATAGCTAACCGGTTTGCTACAGAGATGGGATTTAAGCATACGTCTGTTATCATGCCCTATGGAGAGGCAGCAGAGGTCCTGCAACACATAATATACTATTTGGATGCCCTTAATGCAAATCCATGTATAATACCCGAATATCTCTATTTTAAGGAAACATCACAAAGATATAAAGTCACCCTTATGGGTTCTGGAAATGATGAGCTTTTTGCCGGTTATAATACATACATAGCAGACAACTACAGGAAATACTTCGGTATGTTGCCTTACACGATAAGAAAGATGATTGCTGCAGCCACCCGGTATATTCCCGTAAGCGACGAAAAATACTCATTTGATTACCTTGCGCAGAAATTTGCCGCCGGTTCGCTGTACCATAAGAAGAAAAGCCACTATTTTTGGAGAACGATATTTTCCGATGAGGAAAAGGAATTACTTCTGAGAAAAGACCTTGTTGCCGACTCAGGTTTAAACACAGACTCGTATGATGATACATACGGAAAGCTTTTTGATGTTGCAGGATTATCCTTTCAAGAGCAGGCACTGTATGCAGACTTTCACATGTTCTTAATAGACAATGCCAACATGGAGGTTGACCAGCTTAGCATGGCACTTTCTCTTGAGGCTAGGCCGCCGTTTCTAACTAAGAACTTTGTTGAGCTGGCCTTTGCCATCCCCTACAGTCTGAAACTAAAAGGCCATAAAACGAAATACTGTTTAAGAGAAGCCTACAAAGGCATTCTTCCGCAGTATTTGTTAGACAGAAAAAAACACGGGCTCGTATCGCCCCTGAACTTTTTATTTAATAAGAGTATGACAAAATATCTTGATGGTTATTTGTTATCGGATACGATGGCCGAGTATTTTGACCTGAAATTTATCAAAAAACTCATGGAAAACCATCTTGAAAGAAAACAAAATAACAGCTACAAACTCTTTACTCTTTTGTGTTTTTCTCTGTGGCATCAAATCTTTATAGATGGTTTGTTGATTTAGATAACTGAATGCGCACTATAGAAAGCTGCCTGTTTGCAACCATCTTGTTGTAACATTAATCCCGACAATGCTTGACAATTTGAAATTACCTTATGCTACAATAATTAGTGTACCATGAAATGCTGATAGCTAATAATTCCTATAGCTTCCCCCGTAACACTATGAAAAACATAAGCAAATAGAGGAGATCCGTTGTGGGTGAAATAAAAATGCCGTTACCGCAAGTGGACACGGAGGCATATAATAAAACGATACAAGCCGGATTCAAAAAGTATCCGCAAAGAGAGGAAAATTATAAGAAGTATCTATTGAATCCCCGCAGTATAAATCTTGACTATATGCCGATAAAAATGGACATAGAGCCCATAAACAGATGTAACTTACGGTGCACTATGTGTTTAATCCCAATGCTTGATAGCCAACAAGCAGCGGATGATCTCATGTTAGAGGACTTTAAACGCCTCATAGATGATCAATACGGTGTTTATGAAATAAAAATACAAGGCATCGGAGAGACATTTTTACATAAAGATTTTATAAAAATGGTTCAATTCGCTTCTGAAAAGTATATCTGGACACGTACTGCGACAAATGCCGTTATTATTGATCAGAACGAATACTATAAGGCGATTGTGGATGCTGGAATTGGCGAAATGCTGCTTTCCATAGATGGCACAACAAAGGAAACATACGAAAAAATCAGGGTAAACTCTAATTTTGAACGAGTTGTGAAAAACGCAAAACTTATTAACAATTACTGTAATAAGGTAGGTATAGATAAAACAAGGATGTGGGCAGTGCTTCAAAAGGAAAATTTTCACGAGCTATATAACTTTGTGCCATTTGCCAAAGAGCTTGGTTTTAAAAGATTAACACTGACAATAAATCTTGGTTTTGTTGGGGACAAAACACTACAAGAGATAAATCGCCCTAAAGATATTTCAAAGACGATAACACAGGATAACGTCGATAGGCTTTTGGAGCTTGCTGACAGGGCGGAAATCGATTTAACCTTTTGGTATATTACGACAAAATATACAAAAGACAATCTTTGTCCATGGCCATTTGAGAGGGCATTTATTTCTTGTGATAAATATATCTGTCCGTGCTGCACAATAACAAACACCAAGGCTGTCAATTTTGGGCAGGCGGAGCACTTCTCCGAAATATGGTTTTCAGAGCTCTACCGTAACTTCAGGGCAGCTCATAAGGAGGGAAATATTCCCCATGAATGCAGATTTTGCTATAAAAAGGATGGATTAACGGAAAAATGAAAAAAGCTCTGGTTTTAGGCGGCGGCTTTGCAGGGTGTACTATAAGCTATTTTTTGAAGCAAAAGGGATTTGAAGTAACGATAATAGAAGCCACGGAATATCTAGGCGGCGGTTGCCGTACGTTTTTTTACCACGGACATCCATACACTTACGGCCCGCGCCATCTTATCATAAACAAAGAAAAAATGTTTCTGTGGGATTATTTCAGCCGGTTCCTTACCCTCAGGCAAATTCACCACCATACAATGACATTTGTCGGACAAGACAACCGTTTTTACACCTTTCCTATACATGTCGATGAGATAGAAGACATGCCAGATAAAGACAATATCAACGAAGAGTTAAAAAACAGAGGAGATGTTGCAAGTGCAAAGAATCTTGAGGACTACTGGATAAACTCTGTAGGGGAGATACTATACAACAAATTTGTAAAGGATTATAACAAGAAAATGTGGATAACAGACGACAATAGAAGCCTTGACGAGTTTGCGTTTTCTCCCAAAGGCGTGCCTCTGAAAACAGGCTCAAAGGAATGTTTTGCGGAAACAATGGTACTTGCATATCCTACCGAACTTGACGGATACAACTCCTATTTCGATAAATGCACAGAGGGTTGTAATATTATTCCTAAAACATTTGTAGAAAAAATCGATATAGAAAGAAAACGGGTATTTGTCAACGACACATGGATAGAGGGAGACATTATGGTATCCACTGTCCCTGTTGATTTACTGTTTGGATACCGATACGGACCACTAAAGTTTGTAGGCAAAGAGTTTTTAAAAATCATCCTTCCTGTTGAAAAAATTACACCGGAGCCATATTATTTTATCCACTATGCATCGGATGAACCTTTCTTAAGAGTAGTTGAGTATAAACTTCTAACCGGCTACAAATCCTCCGATACTTTGATTTTAGTTGAGTTTCCATCTATGAAAAATAAACTCTACCCTTATCCGGTAAAATCGGAAATAGAGAAAGCACAAAGATATTTAAACTCGCTGCCGCAAGACGTTTACTCCATAGGCCGACTTGGAAAGTACCATTACAACGGTATGTGTGACGTTGTTGAGGACTGCATGAAATTACAGGACAGGTTATGATTGGGCCAGCTTTAAGGAACTAAATCCGGAGGGACTCTTGCGACCTTATATTTATCTGTGGCGACAGTTGTAAAAGCATTATTAAGGTGCACGTTCTTTAAACCATGAAATTGAAAAAGGCTCTTCTCTTTTTTGTCAATCAAATATTTTTTATTTATAAGGTGTTGTCTGTCCTTGTATGGTTTTTTAAAATTAAAAATGCACTGAAAAAATCGGATAATATATTATTGTCCGAAGGCGGGTTCGGACACTCAATAATTGACCCCGAGATGTTGAGGCGCATGTATGTAAATATGAAAAACACTTGTATCGTTTTCCAAACGCCTGTACATAATCCATATGTAGGATTGTTTTGGAACGATGTGGATGTATTTTTTTTTAAGTCATATATAAGAGTGAAATTTCTTTCCCATGAATCTTATATTGAATTACGATACGGTAATTATAAGTTAATAGTAAAAATCATAAAAGCTTTATTAACTTTTTATTGCTCTGCCAGGGTGATGAATTACATAGATTTTTCCAGAGAATGTATAAAAAGATTGACGTTTGGCACTGAGGCTGATAGTTTTTACAGAAAAAACATTGTAAGCACCGGCTTTAAGTCTTTCTATTTGTTAAATCTTATGGAATCTGTGCCGCTTCAAAATCCTAGGTTGCCAAAAAACGTAAGAGAAAACATTCTTTCACATATACTTAAGTACTGCAATTTATCGGTAAGGCCTAAATTATGCTGTATTTATTTGAGAGCCAAGGGACAAGCTACAAACGATAACACTTCGACGTTACGTATTGGAGCTGAGTTAGAATCCTTTGTGCCAGCCATAACATATCTGGTTAAAGAGGATTTTGTGGTTTTAGTTACAGGTGACATGAGTATTAGTAAAGAGTATGAAGCATGTTTTAATAAAAAGATTATATCTGCGGAGTTTTTAGATGTCTGCCCGCAGTTGTTTTCTCTTTTTTCGCATTCGGAGTCTGATATATGGATAGGGAATCTTGGGGGCGGCAGCTGGATGCCGGTACTCAGAGAGATTCCAATGCTTGTTGTAGACATGTATCCTTATGGAAGCGGGCTTAAAGATGCGTGGATTTTATTAAAGCCAGTGTATGACGAAACCGGCAACCTTGTCCATTACAGCAGAATGTTCAATGATTTTCTTTTTGATTATAATTTAAAAGATAACTGGAGGGTGCTGCATAACTCACCTGAGACACTGCTTGTCTCTATAAAAGAAATGCTGGATAGCCTGAAAAACAACCATGTGAGCGAGACCAACACGGCTTATTTAAAATCGTTTGGAAACCATCTCTTTTTAAAATACTACAATATGAAAATTCCAACAGTATGGTATGATTTGTTTGCAGAGTAAAGTGGTTCTCTGTCTCTAAATCTGCATAAATAGTCCCGATAGATTTTCCAAAATAAAAACTGTTATATTATATAGTGTTTGGGAAGATATCATATTATCACAGTGCTATGTATTTTCAGGCTTAATGGATTTCAAGGCAATACAAATAGGGCAAAAAGCAGAGATTTCTCATGTTATCTCAGAAGAGGACGTTCAGAGATTTGTCTCTCTCACAGGTGATGACAATCTACTACATATAGATAACGACTATGCCAGCAACACCCCGTTAAAGAAAAAAGTAGCTCATGGTATGCTTTCTGCCTCTTTTATTTCAACAGTTGTCGGAACCAAACTACCTGGCGATGGAGCGTTGTTGTTCAGGCAAAATTTAGATTTTCTCAAACCAGTGAGTGTTGGCGACGGCATAAGGGTCATTATCGAGGTTATAAAGAAAACAGACAAAACCAGGGTCATAGAATTACAAACGGATGTCTATAATCATCATAATGAAAAAATCATAAGCGGTACGGCGCAGGTAAAGGTTGTAGAAACTATTAAAAAATACGATCAGGCAACAGTGTCTGAACATGTGGAAAAGACCGCACTGGTTGTTGGTGCAAGCGGGGGTATCGGCGCTGCTGTATGTGAAAAGTTACTTACAAACGGTTGGAACATTATTGCACATTATCATAAAAATCAGGCAGCAGCCGAAAAATTAATGAAACGGATGGAACCGTTAAATAGTAAAACTTTGCTCGTTCAGGCTGATGTCGAGGATGAGGCTGATGTCGCAAAAATGTTCGACAAAATTGAGCGCTACGGTCTTAACGTCAGCGCCATTGTGTATTGTGCCTCCGCCAGAATTCCCAATGTAAAACTTAAAGATATACAATGGGACCTGATACTCAAACACTTTGAGGTCAATGTCAAAGGCTTATTTAATATACAAAAATATGCCGTGCCATCTATGCAAAAGTTTAAATATGGGAAGATAGTTGCACTAACATCAATGGCTGTGGAAAAACCAAATGCCGACTGGATACATTACATAACTGCAAAGTCTGCGTTAAACGGCTTCGTAAAGTGTTTGGCTTTAAGTCTGGCTCCTAAGGGTATAAGGGTAAATCTGATTTCACCTGGCATGACTGACACGGAGTTGATTGTTGATATCCCTGAAAAGGTACGCCTTACCACAGAGCTTCAAACACCGATAGGCCGGATAGCACAGCCTAAAGACATAGCTGGTGTCGTCGGTTTTCTGTTATCTCCGGAGTCGGATTATTTAACTGGAGAGACACTAAGAGTAAACGGCGGGCAGGTCATGATATGAGCACAATGAGCTACGTAGAGATTATTAAAAAGAACAGGGAACTAAAAAATAAATTAGCCTCTGAAGATTACACGGTGGGCGTATTAACGAATATTACAAACCATTTTTTAAAGGATATTCTTGAGTATTCTCTCCGATTGTCGGCAATTAATGCAATCGTAGAGATAGGCGGATATGATAATATTGTTCAAGATGCTGACCGTTTCCAGAAAAAGTCCTCGCTAATAATTGTTTTCTGGGAGCTGATTAACTTTATGCAGGGGTTACATAGGTTACGGCCGGCTCTTATAAACGATTACGAGGCAGTAAAGGCAGATATGGTTCATCAGATTGATTTGCTTATGGACTTACTAAAAAATACTCCACTGATAATATTTAACCGTTTTACAAACGTGGCAATGTCGATGGCAAATCCTGTACTAGGATTATTGGACAAACTTGCTGCGGACTTAAACAAATATATGGACTCCTGTAATTACCGTAATGTTTACTTTGTGGATTTGCCAGGAATATTTCTTAAAGATGGAATAGGTTTATGTTTGGATTGGAGGAATTATTACAGAAATAAGTCTTTATATACACTTTGTTTTTATAAAACCTACTGTGACACTATAATCAATGCTATAAGGGCTGCAAATGGCCAAAGTAAAAAAATGCTTATCCTTGATTGTGATAATACCCTGTGGGACGGTATCGTGGATGAAAATGGTATCGATGGAATTGACTTATCCGCCGACACAGCAAACGGTGCGATTTTTAGTGAAGTCAGAAGTATGATAAAGGAACTTGCCCACTGTGGTATCCTAATAGCGTTATGTTCAAAAAATAATTCTGACGACATAGATAAAATTCTGACCCAGCACCCCGGCATTATCTTATCCAACAACGATATTGTAATAAAGATGATCAACTGGGACGATAAGGTAACAAACATTAAACTCATAGCAGAAACAATCAGCATAGGCTTGGACAGTATGGTGTTTATAGACGATTCCGCTTTTGAAGTCGAACATGTCAGAGGGCTGCTGCCTGAGGTGAATTCATTTAAGGTGCCGGACAATTTATATGATTACCCGGCGCTTTTAAGGGAGATAAGCGGGATGTTTTATACGGCGGCACAGACAACAGAAGACTTGTCAAAGCAGACAATGTACCGGCAGCAGTTTCGCAGGGAATCGTCTAAGAGGGAATTTGACTCGCTGGACGACTACCTCGCATCGTTGGATATACAGCTATTTTGTTATGATAATGATCTGAATATTGTAACAAGACTATCTCAATTGTCGCAAAAAACAAATCAATTCAACTTAACCACAAGGCGTTATACCGAGCGGCAGATAGAGAACTTCATTACAGATGCAAAATACGATGTTTTGGCTTATCGGGTCAAAGATAAATTTGGCGACAATGGCATAACAGCAATGGTAATACTCCAGTACGATCTCCAGTCATTTACGGCTATAATCGACTCCTTTACTATGAGCTGTCGCATTATCGGGCGAAATATCGAGTTTTCCATTGTTGATCATCTCATTTGGCGTATAAAAGACAAGAATATTGACCAGATAGAGGCTGTTTATATTCCAACACAAAAAAACGTATCGGTAAAACACTTCTATGACAAATGTTCATTTCAGCTGTTGGATTCGTACAGTGACGCTGAGAAAAGATATGTGATGCATATAGATAATTATAGTTTTAAGAATGCTACCAACAACGTGATGTATGCCAATGAAAGAGATAATTAAAGAAATCCTTTCTGTAGTATTGGATGTTCCCATGCACGAGTTGGATGATTTTTCCTCCACACAGACACTTGAGCAGTGGGATTCACTTAATCATATGAAAATCATTGCTGCGCTGGAGGAACATTTTAGTGTATCGTTTACTGAACAAGAGACTCTTGAGATGCAGAGTGTGAAGTTAATAGAATATACAATTTCATGCCATTTATCGTGTCCACCTGAGTGATGGATTATCAAATTAAGGAATCTTTCCCAATATCAGACTGGGAAATCATTAAAACGTTTATAACTCAGCGCTACAGAGCTGATCATGCCTTGTGTTTTAAGCCGTTTTTTGAGTGGCAGTTTCAGGTACGTAAAAATAAGGATTTCGCAAGCATTATCTGTGCCTATGAGGGCAAACATTTAATGGGCACTCTGGGTTATTTGCCATTAGAGCTTCACTGGGGCTCACTTACAAAGCAAACGCTGGGTGTATGGCTGCTTCACTGGATGGTAAGCCCAGAGGCCCCAAAAGGCTTAGGCATTTTAATGCTTAAACGGATACAAAAGATGTTTGCGTTGTGTTTAACACTCAATTCAAGCCAATTCGGCTCGCCAATTTTGCAGGCCATGGGATGGAAATACTTTCCCAACCTGCCCCGATATATAATCGTAATGGATAAGACACACTGCAAACCGCTCCTTTATGAAGACACAGACCCAGAACAATTAAACTCTTACACTCTCAAAGCAGACTTACCTACAAGTGAAGATTCCTTAGAATCACACCTGTCCGACGACAACTACCGCCCGGACTGGACACACTATCCTGAAATGCAGTACGCAACCGTACGGTCGTTTGAGTACTTACAATGGCGCTACATGGAACATCCTTCATTTAAGTATTATTTTTTTAAATCAAGATCAAAAACCACTCCAGCCATGTGTGTGCTGCGCATTGAGAAATCGTTTGGCAAAGCATGTGTGACAGTGGGCAAGGTTGTAGATTTTTTTTACCCCACAGACGATAGAGGCATATCAGAGGCCAGCGCTGTGTTGTCTTCAGCTTTATTGTTTTGCAGGCAGCGGGAATGTGCATATGTAGAGTTCAAATGTTGTCAGGCTGAGTATGCCGAAATGTTTATGAAATTTGGAGGAGCTCTGGAGCCGCACGACAGAGCTATTCTTATCTCAAGATTAATGCCCATACAGCACTTGCACCGCAATACAAACGTCTCCTATTTATCGAAGGTGAACAACCATGCTCCACAACTAAACCAGATGTACATTACAAAATCCGATATTGATGATGATAGCCCAAGCAGCGTTTCTGTGGCATCGCAATTAATTGTATTAACTTAGGAAAAACATAAAAGGAGAGTAACAATGACAATAGAAGGCCGGGATATATTAAAAACAGTTGCAAGAGAGCAATCACAGCAGATGCGTTTGTGTAGTGCGGAGATGCCAGAGATTGTTCGCATCGAACTTTCTAACACTTGCAATATGAGTTGTCCGCACTGCCGCCACCATAGTAAAGAGAAACGAGCCTCTGAGAACTACTCCCCGTACTACAGAACTCCCATCCATATGTCAGAGAAGCAGGTTGAGGACATCTTTAACGAAGTGGCACCATATAAACCCTCAGTAACTTTAAACGTAGCAAATGAACCGTTAATTGCACAAACATTTGACTTTGCCGTAAAAACGGTTAAGAAACTGGGACTGGCCGGTACATTCAACACAAACGGCATTTTACTCAACAAGGATGTATCTACACTTCTTGTTGATACTTGCTTTGATTCAGTCACTATCAGTATAGACGCAATCACTGCTGAAACTTTAAAAAAAGCTCGTGGTATATCTTCTTTGGATAAACTCATAGACAATGTCGATATTTTGTTAAGTGTCAGAGGCAACAGTGTTTTCCCCAGAGTTGGAATAACATTTGTAGAGACCGACTATAATTATCATGAAATTCCTGACTTTTTAGAATTTTGGAAAAAACGGGTTGATTTTATCCGGATTAACGGGTTTATAAAGGATTTAACTCCGGATGTTTCCATGATTCCAGGCATACAAAGAGAGGATATGCCAAAACGGATCCCCTGTCAACAGACTTTCAGAGATATCGTGATACGCGCAAACGGAGACGTAACACCCTGTGTAATTACAGCAGAGCAGCCCAGTATCATTGTAGGCAATATTTTTAAGGAAGGTGGTGTTAAGGCTGTTTGGAACAATGACCACATGAACCACATTCGTAAGCTCCACAATACTGGACGCTGGGATGAGCTCCCCTATTGCAGACAATGTGACTACTGGATTGAGACTTTCAGCATGAAAGAAGAAATTAAAAATGGTTTTCTAATCCGGATGCCATCTCCATATACTACATTTTATAATGTCCTTGACAGACTCGATAACTGGAACAGAGATTTGCACGACAGGCAGGGTGTTGGTAGGTTTCAAGATGTATCTGTTACCAAAAAGTAATATTGAACAGTTTATAGTGTCTCCGTGGATTTGGTGAAATTGACAAAACCTGGCAGACTACTGTACTCTAGCGCCTAGGGATGGTTAGGTTTTAAATACGGAAAGTGTCTATAAATTTAAGGGGGAGATGAAGTTATGAGCGCTGATTTGCAAACACGCTGGGATAAGATAAAAAATACGTCTTTTTTCCAAAAATACAAACCTCATAATATTTTGTTTAAGTCCTTTTACACTATTAAAAACTTATCCGTTAAAGATCTCTCCAGGATTCCAGCAGCAGCCTATCGCAATTTGACAGCGTCCATTTCTTTGGTGCCAGCTATATCATTCTTTGCTCTACCCAGGTCTGCAAGCCAAAGCATCGCCTATGCGCTTGCCGATACTCTAAAAATAGTTCAGTTAACTGAAGCCACTCAGCACAATTTCACACAGAATGTAATAAGCGTACGGCCATATGTTGAGCGGCCAAGAAGAGGGTTTATAATTTATGTACATCTTCCGGCCAGCAATATAAATTTGCAAACCATCCGGTACTATAACGTAAAATGTATAGCCCACATCAGAGACCCCCGTGACGCCGTCCTTTCACTAAGTCGATTAATCATAAATAAGTATAACTCTGCAGGCATTCAATCCAGGCTCTTTGTTACAGAGCTGATGTCTTATGAAGGGCAGCAGCCAGTAACCATTTCCGAGGATATAATTAAGTCGGGATACCACAGGGTTCTTGATTGGATTTTGGAACATCGTTATGAGTCATTTGTAAAGTGGGTGAGCGACTGGATTTCTGCCCGTAACAGTATGAAAGAATTAGTGCATCTCACATCGTATGAGGAATTTGTAGCAGATTCGGACTCATACTTCAGGAATATATATGAGTTTTATGATATAAAATCGGATAAAATGCCTCCCATTTATAAGAGGCATTTCAATAAAGGAATCGCTAGAAACTTTGAAACTGAAATGACACCGGAACAACGGGTGTATGCAACTAAAATGATTCCCGACTTGATTTATGAGCATACGTTGATCAGACCGTAGGGTTGTAGAGAGTTTTTTAAAACCAGTGTCTGTTTTGCTAAACCGGAAAACCCTGTCGCTGTGAAAATTGATTAAAAGACTGATGAATATTGTCAATCAACTAATAGAGTTTTTTCGATATAAAGATAAATCCATACCCTACCGGGAACAATTATCACCAGACAACGGCACGCTGATATTATATCTAAAAGAAATGATAAACATGGGAATGGGTAAAGTGTTATTTTTATTTTTGATATCATTACCGCTTGGAATAATCGCCGGAGGCATCGAACTCTTGTTCGGTTTTACAATCTTATACTTCCTTAGCAGCTTACATATCATGTCGTACGGAAATTTACCGAATTGGTTTTTTATCAAAAACATCCTAACTCCTACATGGGCTTTTTTAATTGTCGGTATTCTAAGAGTAGCACTGTCCTTTCTGTCTCTTTTAATAAACAGCATAAGCAGTGAGGGATTCGGTTTTAAAGTCAGGCGGATAATCGTAGATAGTATTTTTAGTGGTGAAGCTTTAGAGTCTGGCATATCTGTTGCTGAACTGTCCAATTTACAAACAAACCTTATAGGAAAAGCAACCAATTTTATATATCACCTGTTGAACATCATAACGTACTTGTTTTTCGGTGCTTTTGTTCTTATAAGCCTATTTAGCCTTTCCCCGCAGCTTTCCATTGTGACGGTTATAAGCCTTGTCTTGCTGGGCCTGCCAGTGTTAATAACCAGGAAATCACATAATAATTATTCATCAAAAAGATTTTTGAAATTCAGGGAGTTTTCTATAAAGATAACTAAAGGGTTAAAAAACTTGTATTTTCTTAAAATAATAGGCCAGCAGTATCAACAGCAAAAAATACTCTATGAAGCAAACTATGCAATGTTTCTCTATGGTTTTAAATATTATTTTGGCTTTTTGTTAAATTCAAACCTGCCAGGCGTAGTTGTAATCTCTGTTGTGTTATCTATAATTACAGTAAACCGGAAATTTCATTTTATGGACAACTCCATATTTTTACCGTTCATTTACTTGCTAATACAAATAAACGCAAATACAGGAAAACTCATAATGGCTCTGGGAAACATGCAATTCGATAAAAGGTTTTTTTCCGAACTGATGAAAACTCTCAGGGAAATACAGCTCGTGAACAAGACGCATGAAACGATGGAGGATGTCATAGAGGTCAGCACTGTGGAGACATTAAAAGTGGAGCACCTGGCAATAGGTAGAGACAGTATTTTAGTTAAGGACATAAATATCAACTCAGGGCGTGGCGGTTTTGTGTACATAACAGGGCATTCGGGCAAGGGGAAAACCACATTGCTTATGACTTTAATAGGTTTGATACCGGCCATGGAAGGTGCCATTTACTTAAACGGAATCGACATAAAACATGTGGACTTCAAAAAATTCCGTAAGTATCTTGCATACTCAGGGCCTGATCCGTTTCTTTTCGATGCAACGATAAGAGAAAATATTCTCTTTGGCACTGACCATATGACCCTGCGTGAGGAGGAAATCTGGAGAGCTATGGATATAGCAGAGTGCGATTTTGTAAGGCATTTACCGGAGCAGTTAGACCATATGCTTTATGAAGGCGGTGAGGGAATATCGGCAGGCCAAAAACAGCGTCTTTCCATAGCGCGTGCACTTTTGAGAAATCCTAAAATTTTACTGCTCGATGAGGCGACCGCCAATATAGACGAAAAAACAGAGGAGAAAATTATAACCGCAATTCGCTACAATTTTCCAGACGTTCTAATCTTTGCCGTATCGCACAGAAAAAGCTTAATAAAACACGCAATCTGTATGATTGAATTATAAAAACTCCGGGTTAAAATTATTCATCACGGAATTTTATATCCAATGAATGACAGTGGCTCATAGTCAAGAGGTAATTCTTCTTTCGTAAATTTCATAAAATCATAGGCATTTAAGGAGCCCATTGATTTGGCTTTATCGAAAATTTCAAAAATACTATTATCTTTGCTTTTATCTATTCGTCTTTTTACCTTCTGCAGCAGTGAATTTTTCAAGATCAAATCATTATCACAAGCGTATTTACTGAGTTCTGAACCTTTCGGCGTAAAACAGAAGCACTGTGGCACTAAAATCGGAACAAAACCGGCTTTTGAAAATTCGTTGAAAAGATCGGAAAGACTGCTGATTACAGTAGCCCCAGGAGAATCGAAAATAAATAACTTCATGCCGTCACCATCGAGCATTTTCCTCGATACGTTGAGAATGAACTTTAAAGCGTTTTTGGAAATCTCGCTAAGAGCGTGATCACATACAATAATGTCTCTTTTTATTGTATCCATTTTATGGAAATTACAATAGACCCACCATGGAATATGTAGGCATCTACTGGTAAAACATTTTTCGTCATATTCTGTAGCAGCAAAATCGACACACTGGTCACCGGCAATATAGTCATACAAGAGACTTTGCCATAAGTAAAATGCCTGCGTGTTGTCCATGGAGGCATAATTAAACCCTGACTTTAACAATAATGCGCCCAGGTATCCGCATCCTGCACCTATCTCAAATATGGAAAAATCTTTCTTGTAAAAATCCTGCAAAAGCGATATAACCCTAAACAGGCTGATTGCTGACAAAGAAGACATCAGCGGTTTTTTGGATATGTTAAACTCTTGTTTTGTCAATTGTGAAACATCTTGTATAAGCCTGCCCATAATGTCTGCTTCATTTTCTGTATACAGATATGGAGGATAAAAATATTGTGCATTTTTTCTCACATGCATTGCATCCACATATCTTATCAGTTCCATATGATCATCCACACTTATGGGGAAATTCCCCATATTAAAAACCACAGGTTTAAAGGCAGCTATAAGTATATTTGAGATGTGTTTTAGTGCTTCGTTCTGAGCTGTCTTGTAAGATGAAACAGTTGCCTTCATTTTGCTTTGATCCCTATATAATATCTATATATTTTACTGTCAGAAACTTATATTATGTTATATGACCCCATAGTTTTTGTCAAGAATACCCTGAGGCTGAGTGCAGACAGTGTAAGAATATGGAATTTCAAATAATTTTACTTATACTCACTGCAAGGCGGTATTTGACGGAACCGTTGCTGCAAGCACAACCGTCTGAAATCGCCGTCATTTACGATTGCCTTTACAAAATCATTTATCTCAGAAAAACCATATCCGTTTGTTGACAGAAGTAGATCGTTGTAATAACGCTGCATTTTGGGATATTGCTCTACAAATATGTTTAAACCAGGCTGTTGTCTATCATCAGATATGCTGCTGTTTTTCCATGTTAGTAAAAAGTATCTCTGTGGATACACAGCTAATATCTTGAATTTTCTCATGATACTTTCCAATGTAAACAACGGTGTGTAATGAGATACGCAAAAGTTTGAATTTAGATTTATCAGAAAATGATTAAATCCATATTTTTTATATACGGCTATGGCCTCCTCTTCACTGCCGTACATTATGGCTTCGTAATCTCCATACCTGCTAATTCCGCTGTCCTCGGCAGAGGACTGGAACTTCCCTGGTGGAATTATTGTAAAAACCCTCTCAGCACCAAGCACAAGAACCTTACTGTTTTTTCCTACAGCTTTTTGTATGTCCAGTCCAATCCTATTGCTGCAATGTTTATTATAAATATAGGCAAAGGTATTTTTCCCAATTAAAAAATATGATATAGTCTTCAGATTATCGTTAAAGGGTTTATCAGAGCCGGTAATTGTCTTACCAGCCTTCATATATGCTCCGGAGGCACCAACTGCATCGTAATATATGCCGTCAGCGTCATAATTATAGACAGCAATAAACGTTAAAACCATTACCAATGAATATACAAACACAGTTATTGCATTTTTAAGATAAGGGGCTGCAGCTCGTTGTCCTGAGATATAATCCGTTAAAATATATATAGCATAAAGATAAATAACAGCCCTTATGAATATATGGCTTAAAGGGAATAACTCGGTTTGTGAACAATAGGCAGATGTAAGAATATTATGCACTAACAGTACGGCAATGAATAACATAAACTCAACGGCAATGAGTTGTATTTTACTTTTGATAAGAAAAATATTCAACAGACTGTAACTGTATGTTATTGCTATAAAAATTGCATAATATCTGAATTGAAAAACAAATTGTGCCGGATACGTAAAGAAATTCAAATAGCTGCCGTATTTACTGAACATTGTTTTTAAGTTGTTTAGTATATGTCCAGTACCGCTTAGTACTAACTCGGAGGCTGCAAACGAAATATTGCCGTAATACAGGGGACTTGCTCCCCAGTGCTTCAGTATATAATCATTTCTGTATTTAAATAAAAATGCAGGTAGATAATCAAACATACCTAAAACAAAATAGTTAAACAAAAGTATAATTACAACAGCAACTATAACAGTTGCAAGTAAATAATATGAGAATAATACTGTAATCTTGTTTCTATAGAAAAATAACGGTAATTGAGCAGTGATAAACATAAATATCAATGGGCCAACATACACTGTTGTTATCAAACAGGCCGCTATTGCCAACATATTTATTATGAGTAAATACAGGCTTTGCTTAGAAGACATATTTCGTCCGGAATACAGCAACACTGCAACGTAGAAGTAAAATATTGTAAATGCGCTAATCATCATATGTATATGTGCAAATCTGAGAAAAAAAAGCAGTGTATCGGATGAAACAAAAATAATCCCTCCAAGCAGTGGAATTATTGAATGATTGTCTGTCAGTCTCTTTAAGAAACCAACAACAATGAACGACGACAGGACAACAAGGTAAAAGGAACCTATTTGCAGTGATTGTACATCAGTAAGCAACATATACAGGTTATTTAATCCCGCCCCTCTAAACGTAAAACTGCTAGCAGAAATATTGCTGAAAATGCCATGGCTATTTAACACATCTGCACAGTATAGTGTAGTTTGATAGACCTCCGGCGTTGATATATCAGGCAAAATGCCTCTGGTGAAAAACAACAAGACAATAAAAAACATAAAAATACAAACGATAAGATATTCCAATGTATTATAATTTCTTTTTTGAAGATAACAAGGCAGATACACTTTATATTCTCTTACTGCATCTTTCAGGCTGTTATATGAGAAAAAAATAACCGGAGCACTAATCAGTACACATGTTAAAGGATAAAGAAGCTTGACGGCCCCTGCAACAAACATTATGATATTAATGAGGGCAGCGCCAGTAAAAGAGTTGATAATAAAACTATCCAAAATATTCAAAGCTGGTTTTTCAGTTTTCTTAGCGACCATTGTACAGAAATACTTACCCGTATAGAAAAAAAATATAACGATATAAAACAAAAAAAATATTCTAAGCAGATTATATATTATATATATGTAACTTTCAGTGTTGTAATAATTGTTCCATACATCAATGGTCTTAAAAAAATATATAAAAAGCAGGTACAACAATGTAAAGGCAGCACTTCCGGAAGATGCGTGCAACTTATTATAAATGTACAAACCACCTCCTTCAGTTTGATATCATAGCAAGAAAAACTCCTTTTTCTCAATATCTGACGGCACCTTGCCTATAGGAGTTTAGTCAAAAAAAGCATTGACAGACTCCAAATATTTGTTGTAAAACAACCTATGATAGGCTCATTAATATTGTTCTATTCACGGACTCCGATAGAGCATTTAACTATGGAAGTTAAAAACACGGTATGAGAATTTTAGCTGTACATCCTATTTACAGAGCAAATCAAACTATCGTATATATTCCATTAGGGCTTTCCATTATGTGTGCTGTTGCTGAACAACATGGGCATGAGGTTGAAGTGCTGGACATGCATAATTTAAAAATACCATACTCTGTTTTGGAAAACAAATTACGTAATAATGAATATCAAGTATGCATAATGGGCGGGTTTTCCTTACAAGTGAGTGAAATGAAAGTTGTCACGCAAATCATCCAGAAAATTCAACCGAATTGTAAGGTAATCGTCGGAGGTGTGGGAGTTGCCTCTATGCCGGAGATAATCATCAATTATACCAGAGTGGACGCCGTTTCTGTCGGTGAAGCTGAATTGACTTTCCCACCTCTGCTACAAGCAATCGCTGATGGAAAACCCTATTACGACATAGCAGGTTTTAGCTACAGGGTGAACAATTCGTTAATCCATCAACCCAGAGGTCCGATTCCACAAAACTTAGATGAGATTCCATGGCCAGCATACCATTTGTTTGACATAGATTATATCAGTCTGCGTTCTTATAACGGTATCCCTAACGGGCGTTCTATACATCTTATGACCTCGCGCGGGTGTCCTTTCCGTTGTGATTTCTGCATTAATTCTATACTCAATAACAGTGCTTTATCCAGAGAAATACACGGCGATAAGGCTGGACCTTCGAAAGCGCAGCGTTTTCGTTCCATCCCCAGCCTTATTACTGAAATACAACATATTCAGTCCACTTACGGAATTAATGATTTTCATTTTACCGACGAGGAGTTCATAACGCACCGGAAAAGACTGCAGGAGGTGTGTGACGCTTTTGAGTCGCTCGGCATTACATGGTCAACCTCCGGCCGGGCTGATTGGGCTACCGATGATAAATTGGCGGCAATGAAGCGGTCAGGCTGTCATTATATCTTGTTTGGTGTTGAAACAGGTTCTCAGAAGATGATGGACATGATGGACAAGAAAGCTAAAAAAGAGGCAGTTGTTGCAGGGATTCAATCTGCAAGAAAGGTTGGGCTTAGTTTTATACTAAATTTTATGATTGGCTATCCTGGTGAGACAAAGGAAACGATCGAAGAGACCATTGCTTTTTGCAAGGAAAACAGGCTTCTATATGCACCATCTTTTGTAACACTTTTCCCATATTCTAAAATGTTTCTTCGCTTTTCCAAAAATATTACAGACTGGGAGAACTACTTCGAGAGGCTCTCCAGAATTGACGATACGCGGGGGCTTTTTTATAATTTGACTGAATTTACGGATAAAAAACTCTTTGCGTTAAGAAATCATGCAGTTGCTACAACAATGGCTTCATATGTTTTCCCAAATGCTCCAAAGCTGCTCAATCCAATTTTGACGTGGTGCTTCAGGGCCGGTTTAGCGCTAATGGATATAATGCCAAGCACCACCCGAAAAATTATACGGGATTTTATCCGGTATCATCTTGATCTAAAAAAGTCTTTTTCAGGCCGGAAAATAAGATCCCGCCAAATACTCCCACATGATGTCGAACGAAAATTGCCCAAAGATACTATGCCTGATTCTTATGAAAAATCCGTTCTCGAACTTATAGAAAAAAAAACAGTGAAACTCCCAGCCGAAGAGCAGCGGGATATTGAAAATGAATAATGCAAATGCAGAGACGCTCCAGTTCCAGATTTTAAGACGCTGAAGCATCCTTGATATGATTAGACAGTGTAAGACTAGTGCGCTCTTTGGCTTGACAAGCACCCCTTCTCTGTTACAATACATGATATTGGTCGCTTACGTTGCTAAATGTGCAATGACTCTGGAGGGTTGGTAAGTGGAACATATACTTTTTATAAAGGATAGTTTCAGTATAGAGGGTGAACCTATGGGGGTGATGCAGCTTTCCGCCATAGCTAAAATGCAGGGCTTTAATACATGTCTTTGTAGTTCTAAGCAAGATTATAAAAAGCTAATCAATAAGCACAAGCCTGCAGCGATAGCAATTTCCATGTTATCAGGTGAATACACATCTATAAAAACCCTGATTGGAGAGATTAAGAGATATGCCGATAAAATACCGATAATTGTTGGTGGACCTCATCCAACATTTGCGCCATCAGCTCTTGAAGACTTCGGCGTGGAGGCGATATGTACAGGAGAGGGGGACAGGGCATTTACTGAAATATTAAAGCGTATCGGAGCTGGAACAAGTTTCGACGGGATACCAAATATTCATACAAAGACGCAGAAAACTCCCCGAGGTCCTTTAATTGAAAATCTGGACGAACTTCCTTTTATTGACCGTGAGCTTTATTACGAAGCCTCGCCTGTTAACAGAAGATTTAAGATGCGTTCTTTTTACTCATCAAGGGGCTGTCCTTACGGGTGCACATATTGTTTTAACCATGCCTATAATAAACTTAACAAAGGTCTTGGCCGGGTTGTCAGAAAACGCTCGGTAGAGAACTTAATAGAGGAGCTGGAAATTGTCACAAAAAAATATGATACACAATATATACGCTTCAGTGACGATGTATTTACGCACGCAGCAGACGACTGGCTAGAGAAATTTTCAAAAGAATATAAACGTAAAATAGGCATTCCTTTTTATTGTCTGGTACGGTCCAACTCTGTAACAAAAGACATGGTAACTCTTTTAAAAAACGCTGGCTGCAATTCTGTTTGTATGTGTATAGAGGCAGCCAATGCCGACCTGAGAAGGCTCATTTTAAATCGTAACCTATCCAATGAAACTATCATAAAATCCTTCGATTTGTTCAACGGCTCAGGCATTCACACCTACTCCAACTCCATGTTGGCATTACCAACTGCAACATTGAAAGACGAACTTGACTCTTTAGATTTGAACATCCGGTGTAAACCTACATGTGGGTTATTCAGCATACTGCTTCCATACCCAGGCACAGAAATCCATGACTACTGCATCGAACACAATCTTTTAGATAAAGATTATAACTTTGAAGATATCAGTAGGTCTGTAGGAAGCTATTCTATGCTGAGTTCATTTACAGACAAGGAAAAAAAGATTCAAAAAAACATTGTTTTTTTGGGTCCACTGGTGATAAAACTCCCGTTTTTAAAAAAGCTTTTTGTAAAATACTTAATATATATGCCGAATAATTTTATATTTCTTTTCATACATTATTGTACAAAGTACTATCTATTTAAGAAGTACATTATTCCTATGAGATACACCCTGACAGATTACCTGCACTTTATGATAGCAACGCTTAAGTCCGAGTTCAAAAATATGGGGGTTTCAAATAAAGACACAATTCTTCCCGAACAACTGTAAATACATAATTATACCTTTGTATAATCCAGAAACAGATAATACGCTGCCATGATACCGGTACTTTTGCGTGTTGATATTGACTTTTCTTTCGGCCTGAAAAAGGGAGTGCCCTATATCATGGATGTGCTCGAGCGATACGGTATTAAGGCAACCTTTTTCCCTGTAATGGGCCCCGACACAGTTTCATCTCATACAAAAAAGTTTTCCCAAAAAGGGTATATAAAAAGAATAATGACCATGAATCCGCTTAAAATGCTTGCTGGATTTGGCCCATTGTTTTTCCTTAGGGGAAAACTCCTGCCGCTTAAATATGTCGGCAGCGGCCACCCCGAAATACTAAAAAAAATCATAAGTGCAGGACACGAGCTTGGACTTCACAGCTATAATCACGCACAGTGGGCTAATCAGTGGCCGAATCTGCCAGATACGTACATTGAAGAGGAGCTAAAAAGGGCAGGAGATGAATACAGAAAAGTTTTTAAAAAGGATTGCCGTCTCTGGGGCTCCCCTAACTGGAGAACCTCAGAGTATCTTTACCACCTGCTTGATAAAAACGGCTCCCGCTATACATCTAATACACGTGGAAACAGTCCATTTTCCCCTAAATACGGAGACAGAGTTTATAAAACTGTGGAGTTTCCTATATCCATGCCGGCGCTTCACGAACTGATACAAACCGGAATCAGAAAACAGGATACTCCTAAGATCTTTGAAAAGTGCCTTACCTCCGATTACAACCAGTGGGTAATACATTGTTACTACGAGGGGATTTTAGAGAAAGAAATGTTTGAAAACGTACTCAAACATTTGATGGAAAAAGGCTGTACCTTTTATACCTTTGAACAGTTTTTTGAGCAAACAGGCTCCGGCTGCCTACCTGCCTGTGAAATAGACTCCATCACGGTACCTGGCGGCATTGGGAAAGTTTCCTGCCAAAAAACATTCTTAAAAAACAACTACTTTACACATCTGTCAGCAAACCTTTGACTCTTTGA